>CAMLNG010000400.1 GCA_946481195.1 uncultured Chromatiaceae bacterium | reverse complement strand
AAACAGAGCTATCGGATGGGAGATTTGCTGGAAGTCAAAGTACTGGCAGTCAATCTCGAAGCGCGCAAAATTGATTTGGGCGTGGTCACCACTTTACAAAGTGGCAAAGGCGCACCGAAAAAAATACCTGCGGCTCATGAGGCTAAAGCGCAAAAAGGCCATTCAGGCAAAAAAGGCCGGGCGGTCGCGGATCCGACCCAAAGGCCTGGTAAAACCAAAGCAGGGCGTAGTGGCAGTAAACCCGCAGCCAAATCGGGTGGAAAAGCCGGCACAGGCGGCGCGAAAAAAGCGCCACGCCGTAGCAAGTAAACAGCGACACCAAACGGCAGGCTGAAATAAACCGCGAATTTTGCTACACTGCCGTCCATCCCACTGACCGATAATGGTCAACGACCACAACAGGCGCTTTTGCGCCTGTTGCACTTTGAGATCTCATATGAGCACAGATTTTATTTTTGGCCTGCACTCTGTCAGCGCTTTTCTGGAACGTAATCCGCAAGACGTCCTCGAGTTATTTGTGTTAAAGGACCGCGACGATCAGCGGATGACGCCGCTTATTCAGCAAGCGCGTAAGCTTGGGATCTCAGTACAGTTCTGTCAGCGTAAAACGCTGGATGAGAAGGTTGAAGGGGCACAGCATCAAGGCGTCGTGGCTAAAGCCCGCTTGTCAGATGCAGGCGACGAGCATGACCTGAAACGTATTCTGGATACTGAGGCTCAGCCGTTTCTATTGATTCTGGATGGCATCACTGACCCGCATAACCTGGGCGCTATTCTACGCAGTGCCGATGCGGCCGGTGTGCATGCGGTTATAGCGCCGAAAGATCGCGCAGCAAAACTCACAGCAGTCGTGCGTAAAGTGGCTTGTGGTGCTGCTGAGGCGGTGCCATTTATTGCAGTGACAAACTTGGCCCGTACGATTCGTGAATTAAAAGACGCGGGTGTCTGGGTGCTCGGCGCTGCCGGTGAAACTGAAACGACGATTTACCAGGTCAGCCTGCAGGGCCCGCTGGCACTTGCGATGGGTGCAGAAGGTGATGGTTTACGCCGTCTGACCAAAGAGCTGTGTGACGGGCTGGTCAAAATCCCGATGTTTGGCGCTGTCTCGAGTTTAAACGTGTCGGTTGCCACCGGAATTTGTCTGTACGAAGCGGTACGCCAACGTACCAGCAACTAAATCTTTAGTTTGGTCGGCTGATTTATACCAAAGCGGATTAACTGCTTGTATTTCGGCCGATCGATCCGTAAAATACGCGACCTTCGACCTACATCCATGTTCCTTGCCTCTATGCGAGTCTGGTCGAGCTCACCCGAGGCTAATTAACCGTAAGGAGCTACCATGCGTCATTACGAAATCGTGTTTATGGTTCACCCTGATCAGAGTGAACAAGTTCCAGGTATGATCGAACGTTACACTGGTGCTATCAAAGAAGCTGGCGGTTCAATCCACCGTCTGGAAGACTGGGGCCGCCGTCAACTGGCTTACCCAATCGAAAAACTGCACAAAGCCCACTATGTTCTGCTGAACGTAGAAGCGCCACAAGCAGTGATCGATGAACTGGAAACTAACTTCCGCTACAACGATGCTGTGCTGCGTAATCTGATCATGCGCACCAACGGCGCTGTCACTGAGCCATCACCAATGGCTAAAGTTCGCGAAGAACGTCGTGACCGTGCTCCACGTGATGCTGAAGAGCAGGTAGCAAACGACGAGTAATCTGATGGACAACTGTCTGGTCCTCACTGGCGTCGTATGCCGTCAGCCTGACCGGAACGAGAGTCCTGCTGGCGTTCCGCACCTGTACTTTGTGCTTGAGCACAAGTCGATGCAACTGGAAGCCGGCTACAACAGAGCCAGTTACCTGCGCATTCATGTGGTGGTGACCGGCGAGTTGAGCAGACAAAGTCACAATTTGATGCAGGGTAGTGTGGTCAGGGTGCAAGGGTTTTTAAACCGGCATCAGACCCGGAGTGGTCAGGCAAAGCTTGTACTCCATGCCCAACAGATTGAAATTTTAAGTTAGGAGAAAGTTCATGGCCCGTTATTTCCGTCGCCGTAAATTCTGCCGTTTCTCTGCCGAAGGCGTGCAAGAGATCGACTACAAAGATACCGCTACTTTAAAAAATTATGTCACTGAAAGTGGCAAAATTGTTCCTAGCCGTATCACTGGTACCAGCGCTAAGTATCAGCGCCAATTAGCTCGTGCAATCAAACGCGCCCGCTACCTGGCTCTGCTGCCATACAGCGATTCACACGCATAAGCCTGGTTCAACGATACAGAGAGGATTAAACAATGGATATCATTCTGTTGGATAAAGTTGCTAACCTGGGTGGTTTAGGCGACAAAGTGGTTGTTAAATCTGGTTATGCGCGTAACTTCCTGTTCCCACAAGGAAAAGCAGTTCCAGCGACCAAAGCTAACATCGAAAAATTTGAAGCACGCCGTGCTGAGTTAGAAGCCAAACTGGCAGCTAACCTGGTTGCTGCGCAAGAACGTGCTGCTAAAGTTGCTGAGCTGGGCGAAGTTACTATCGCTGCTAAAGCTGGCGACGAAGGCAAACTGTTCGGTTCTATCGGTACCCGTGATATCGCTGATGCGATCACTGAAGCCGGTGTAGCTGTAACTAAAGCCGAAGTGAAACTGCCAAACGGCACTCTGCGTGACGTTGGTTCTTTCGACATCGACCTGCAGCTGCATGCTGAAGTGACTGCAACCGTTAAACTGGTTGTTGTTGCCGAGGCATAAGCCATTGACGGACACAGTGCTTAGTGCTGTGTCCGTTTCCTCCTTCTGATTTACACCTTCATTTTTCTGCTTATTTGTGCATCGTCCGCATACGACTACGTTAAATTTGTTCTGCCGTGTCCGTTGAAAAATGCTAGGCTATGGCTCTTATTTTCTGCGGTGCAACCACTTGTCTGTGTGAGAATTTCGCCGCTGAATTCGCAATGTCTCCGCTTTTTGGAAGCGTTCAGGTGTTATGGCAAACGTAAAAGATAAACAAGTCGCCGCGGTGAAAATGCCGCCGCATTCTATTGAAGCCGAACAATCTGTGCTCGGTGGTCTGATGCTGGATAACGACGCCTGGGATAAGGTGTCGGAAAAAGTTGTTGAACAGGATTTTTATCTACGTTCACACAAGCATATCTTTCAGGCAATGGCAGCAATTGCCGAGCAAAATCAGCCGATTGACCTTATTACCGTATCCGAATGGCTGGAGCGCAATCAGCAACTTGATGATGTCGGTGGTTTCGCCTATCTGGGTGAAATTGCGAAAAATACCCCCAGTGCAGCCAACATCCTTGCTTATGCCGACATCGTACGTGAACGCGCTGTGGTGCGGGATATGATTTCGGTGGCGCATGATATTGCAGATGCCGGTTATGACCCGCAAGGGCGTAATAGCGCAGAGCTACTAGATTTTGCCGAAACCAAAGTATTTAAAATCGCTGAGCAGCGCGCTAATGCGAACGAAGGCCCGGAACCTATCAATAGCATTCTGGCGAAAACTATCGATAAAATCGATGCCTTGTTCCGCAATCCTAGCAATGGTGGTCTGACCGGGGTTTCCACCGGTTACATGGATTTGGATAAGATGACCAACGGCATGCAGCCATCAGATTTGATTATTGTTGCAGCCCGACCTTCGATGGGTAAAACCACTTTTGCAATGAACCTCTGCGAACATGCAGCGATTAGCAGTGATAAACCAGTTCTTATCTTCAGTTTAGAGATGCCTTCCGAACAAATCATGATGCGGATGCTGGCATCTTTGGGTCGTATCGACCAAACCAAAGTGCGGACTGGTCAACTGGATGAT
>CAMLNG010000399.1 GCA_946481195.1 uncultured Chromatiaceae bacterium | reverse complement strand
AACGAACAGGTCGTTGTCCACGAACGCGAAGCCGTCGTCGCCGATCGTGAAGTTGAACTCGATACCGGCTCCGCCGTCGCCGTTACCGGGACCGAAAACGATGCCGAAGTCCGCGTTTTGCGCCTGGGCGCTAAAACGTTGAGCGTCTTCGGTTTTACCTAAAGCGGTAGCGAGGCGCGCCAGATTAAAATCGGCAAAAGCGTATTCCAGCGTGCGGGCGGCGTTTTCGTGGATGCCGGCGTCATAAGGCACAAAACCCAGCTGATTGTAGAAGTTCAGCCCTTCACGACCGACTGATTTCACCGGCCGGCCGCCTTCAACCTGGGTGTTTTTCAGCGCGGCCTGATACAGGGTGTCAACATCAAAACCACGAATGCCTTTGGCATAAGCGTCGGCGATGATCACGGCGGAATTGGAGCCAATCATCACATCGCGATGGCCGGGACTGGCCCATTCCGGCAGCCAGCCGGATTCTTGATAGGTATTGACCAGCCCTTGCATGATGTCGCTGGCAAGCTCGGGGTACATCAAATGGAAAAATGGAAATACCGCGCGGAAAGTATCCCAAAAACCGTTATCGGTGAACATTTTACCGGGCAGCACCTCACCGTTGTAAGGGCTGTAATGCACGGTTTGACCACTGGCGTCGGTTTCATAAAAGCGCCGCGGGAATAACAACACCCGATACAAGGCGGAATAAAAGGTTTTGATATCATCCGGATAACCCTGTTGCACCCGGATGCGGCCCAGTTGCTGTTGCCATTCTTGCTCGGCTTTGGCGAGTGTTTGGGCAAAGCTATCAGTGCCAATTTCCTGCTGCAGGTTCAGTTCGGCCTGCTCGGGACTGATAAATGACGACGCTACTTTAACTTCGACCTGCTCACCTTTGGTGGTATCAAAACCCAAAATTGCGCCAACGTGCTGGCCAGTTTGCTCGAGACTGCCGGTTTTTAGCTGATAGCCGTCGGCAAAAGTGTGGGTCAGCTTAAAGGCCTTGCTGAACTCCAACACAAAATAGTTATGGAAATTGCCCGGCACTCCACCGTGGTTATTGCGCGCGTAGCCAATAATTTTGCGCTGCTCCGGCAGAATTTTCACCATTGAGCCTTTATCAAAGGCGTCCAGCACTATGTAAGAAGCTTTATTGTCCGGGAAGGTAAAGCGGAACTGCGCTGCGCGCGCTGTTGGGGTTACTTCGGCCGTGACGTCATAATCGGCCAGATAGACTTTGTAATGATGCGGTTTGGCGGTTTCTGTTTTATGTGAATACCAGGAGGCGCGCTCGTCCTGATTAAACTTCAAAGCACCAGTCACTGCCATCAGCGCAAAAGCGCCGTAATCATTGAGCCAGGGGCTGGGTTGATGGGTTTGTTTGATGCCACGGATTTTGTGCTGATCGTATTGATAAGTCCAGCCGTCACCAATCTTCGCCGTCATCGGCGTCCAGAAATGCATGCCCCAGGGCATAGCGACTGCCGGGTAAGTATTACCATGTGACAACTCAAAACTGGAATCTGTGCCCATCCGCGTATCAACATAAGCCAGCAAGTTTTGCTGCGGCCGGATCTGGTCAGCTGGCAATTGTTGTACTGCCGTGGCCGCAGTATCAGGCAGGGGCGCAGGTTGCTGTTGGCAGCCGAGCAGGGTGGTGAAGCCAGTATATAGAATTAAAGTCCTGATTTTAAACATGAAGTTTCAGCCTCATTCAAAGTCCTTTTGCCTGAGTTTGCCAAAAAGCGGCAGCATTGTTGCCAGCGATTAGCAGCCAAAATCAAAGCGGACGGATAAAATTTGCCCGACTGTAATCGATTACATTTAAAATTGTCCAGCGCAATTTCGGCTGGTACAGCCAGTACTAAAGCAAAGCCTTGAACTGCTTCATTGTATAATTTACTGCTATGCTGGGTTTTGTGCCGATGTTACCGTTTACATCGCTTGGTGTAACAACACTTGCGGATTGCTGGCGGCAGTGGTTATATAGCTGTTGTGGTGTTTGAATTCGCGCTAAGATAGTGAAATAAGCCGCTGATCTTAAATAAGATGATCTTGTTACAGCTGTTACTGAAACAGTTGTAACTGTTTAACAAAGACAGCGAAATCAGATGAAGATGCTCTGCTGTGGGATGTTTGTGCGATGACCAATATTAAAAAAGTCAGTGAACTGGCCGGTGTGTCGACTGCCACAGTGTCGCGCACGCTGAAATCACCGGACCAGGTGTCGGAAGCGACGCGGGAAAAAGTGCTGGAAGCGGTCAAAGCCGCTGGCTATCGGCCGAACTGGCTGGCCAGTAGTGTCAAATCTGGCCGTTCTAATACCATAGTGGTGCTGGTTCCCAACCTGGTGAACCCTTTTTTCATGCGTATTATTGGTGGCATTGAGCAGGCGGCACAGGAAAAGGGGTTTTCCGTGTTGCTCGGGGATACCCAAGGCTCACCTGAGCGTGAGCACGAATATGCCAGCATGGTACTGACCAACCGCGCAGATGGCTTAATACAGCTCGATCATTCCTTTCCGTTTTCTGCAGCCGATGCCGATTTAGCCGAAGATTTACCGATGGTCAGCGTCTGTGAACGTATAGCTACTGAGAAAAAATACCCGGTGATTGAGCTGGATAACCATGCAGCGAGCCGCGCCTTAGCCCACCATTTAGTCGGTTACGGCCACAAACATTTCGCTGCTATCGTCGGCCAGATCAGCAGTCAGATTTACCGCGAACGTTTAGCCGGCATCCGCAGTGTATTGCAGGAAGAACAGATCCCGTTTGAGCAAAGCCAGATCACCGGCGGTGCTTACACCATTGAAACTGGCATCGCCGGTGTTGAACATCTGCTCAGTCTGCCACAGCGGCCCACGGCAATTTTTTGTTTTAACGACGATATTGCCATTGGTGCTGTGCATGCCATCAAAAAAGCCGGCCTGCGGGTACCTGAAGATATCTCAGTGGTTGGTTTTGATAACATCAAAGTCTCAGCTTTTATCGACCCACCTTTGACCACTGTCGACCAGCCAGCCTATGACATGGGCCGGCGTGCTGTGGAAGTGCTGGTCAGCCAAATCCGTGGCGAAACTTTGGTGCGAAGCAAAGAAGTCCTGCCATTTCAATTGATTGAACGCGAAAGCAGCGGCCCGGCGCCGGTGTGATCACCGCTATGCGATACCGATACCCGGTGGGTTTCGCTTCGCTCTACCCAGCCTACGGCAGAGACAAACGTAGGGTGCAATGAGCCTGCGAATTGCACCGTGACCTTGCCATTAGCGATACTCGCTATTCCTGCACATCCAGACGTCTGTTAACGATTACAAATTCCCGTCTTTGCCAAGTTTTACTGGTCTGAACAGCCCGCTGTTGGCCAGTTTTGACCTGCCGTTGCACCATGTTGGCGTAATATAAATCATTTAAATCACTGAAATTAAACAAATAATATTGCATTACATTTTGTTTGCACGGATTTGAACTTTTCGCGATTGTACAGATTGACAGCAATTTGCCGCTTCGCTAGTATCAATGGCGTCATGTAATCGATTACATTTAATCGGCAACGACAAAACACAACAGACCGATTTTTTTATGGCGTTGCAGGGGAGACGGGTTGGCCGGGCGGTAATAGAGGCGAATTTGAATCCAACACCATGAAAATTAAATAAAAATAAAGGGACAAACCGGACTCACCGGTGCGTTTTCACATTTCACTGTGGAGAAGACCATGGTTAACAGGATAGACAGGGCATTTCAGCAACTACAGCAGCCACAAGGCTGGCAGCAAGGGTTAAAACTTTCTGTGTTGTCGCTGGCAGTGATCGCCAGCCTGAACCCGGCGTTTGCCGGACAA
>CAMLNG010000398.1 GCA_946481195.1 uncultured Chromatiaceae bacterium | reverse complement strand
AATTTTGCGGATTGACGCTGCCATCCGCCAGACGCTGCGGCGTCCAGAATTCCTGTTGTAACTGCGGTGGTATAAACTCAGGATTAAACCAGGCGGAGCCGATGGTGACCAGATCCACTGAGCTGGCCGCCAGACCACCACCTGCCAGCTTTTGGCTCAGATCAACCGGCCAGTGTGGCTTCACTAATCCGGATTTTGTCTGGTAAAACGTGACTTGTTCGGTGTGTGGAAGGTGGGCTGCACCAAGGCTTTGCAGTTGCAGCGGTCCGCTGAGCTGTTGTTTCAGATAGTCCAGAAATGGTGTACGGCTGGCACTTTGCAGCACACTGCTGGCGAGATTGACGTCAAAGGAGCTGTATAAAAAGCCGTGGCCAGGTTTGTACTGGAGCGTTGCATCATCAAAAATCTGCAATGCGTCGTCGACATTTGAAAAATGTCTTTGCTTGAGCCAACTTTGGATAAGCCCCCGCCAGTCGTCATTTTGCTCATAACCCGGTAAGCCCGCAGTATGGGACAGCAGTTGTCGTAGTGTAAGCTCCCGCCATTGTGGATTCGGTAAATCGGACTTGTACTGCCCGACGGGCATATCAAGTGCGATTGTTCCTTCTGCAACTGCCCGCGCTATTGCTGTTGCTGTCACAGACTTCGAGGTACTGCCAAGCCGAAACTGACTTTGCGTGCTGGCGGCTCTGTGAGTACTGATGTCGGCATAACCCGCAGCGCCAGCCCAGAGTAGTTTACCTTGCCAGGCAATAGCTGCTGTGAGTGCCGGCATCTGCTGTTGTGTTCTGGATTGTTGTAGTGAAGCAAAAGCTTGATCTGCGGCCTTTGAGAATTCATCGCGAAAAATTTGTTGTGTCGCTGGTACCGCATTAGGAATTGGTTGCCAGCCAGTGGCCGTATACCATAAAGCTGGGATGGTAATGACAAGTACCGGCAGCAGTATAAAAACTTTCCATATCTTGATATTCGATTTCAGCATTTTGATGTTCCTTATGGCAAAGCAATCCCGGCAGCACCTGAAAAGGGCTGACAGTCAGTGAGTTATATAAAGTTCAGTGGGATATTAAGGCGGCATCAGCGGGCGCCCCGCGTCAGTAATAGTTTTCGGACATTCTCGTTCGCAGCGCGACTGAGCGCCGATCGCATTTCTGGTCCGTCGGAGATCGGCGTCTCGACTTGTAAATTAATCAGCGCACCGTGAGACAGCAGGAGTTGCAGCATTGCAAGGTCGCCTTGGGCACTCGCATTGATCAAGGCGGATTCATCAGCCAGCACCACGGCATTGACATCAGCGCCGGCGGCGATCAGTAGCCCGGCGAGTTCGATGTTACCGAGCTGACTGGCAATAATCAGCGCATTTCCATCCCCGCGGCTACTGATGTTTGGATCTGCTCCACGTGCTAACAACAATTTGACCATGTCTGGCAGTTGCTGACGGACGGCCACCATCAGTGCACAGCCTTCACCGGGCATCGGTAAATTTAATGGTGCGCCTTGTTCCAACAACGCCAAGACCTGAGCAACATCGTTTTGCCGAACCGCTTCAAGAAAAGTGGCTAACGGTTTTAACTGACTGAGTCTCACCTGGGCGTGGCGGGCTGGTAATTCGGTCAATTGCCATTGCTGTACCAGCAACATCGACGCAGAAAACCACAGAATAAGGGCTGCGCTGGCGGCGGCAAATACCCAGGCGGGCTTTGGCGCTCGCGGCTTGAGCACCGCATCTATCCGGGAGCTGAGGACAGCCTGGCGCAGGAAATGTTGGGCAAAAAAAGCGCCAGACTGTTGTTGGTGGGCAGTCACTGCACAGTCGAGTAAAGTCTGAGCATAGAGCACCGGATCACCTTGTCGTGCCGCGGCTTCAGCGTCACAACGCAGTTCACGCCAGAAATTCAATTGGCCGGCAATATAGCGCCAGGCCGGGCTCCACCAGAACAGAGCGCCAACCATTTGCTGCAGCAGATAGGCGCGCAGGTCCTGGTGCTGCAGATGAGATAATTCATGACCAACGACGCAGGCCAGCTGCGGCGGGGACAATTCTTGCAGATAGCGGGCCGGTAACAGGATTTGCGGCCGGCGCAGCCCAATTAGCATAGCGCTGACAATAGTTGGATGTTGTAACAAAGGGACTGGTGATGACAATTGATCCGGTGCAATGCTGGTGGCCGCCCGGCGTAAACGCTGTACCTGATGATAGCCGGCGAGTAGCTTCGTGAAACGGATCAAAGCGCCTGCAGGTAAAACTAACCAAAGCCAAAACGCCGGAGCCAGTAAATAGATGAGCTGCGATGTCAGCGGCCAGCGAACTTGTTGCACAGCATCAGAACTGAGTGGTGCCTCCGGCCTTGCAGTATTTTGTTCCAGTATCGGCCCGACGCTGGTCTGAAACCAAGGCATCAATTGTTGATCCAGAGCCCAGGGTTGTAGCAATATCAGCGGTGTAACGATGAGCAACAAGGCGGCGATCTGCCAGAGCGTCAGCATAGTGGCGGGTTGTTGCGAAAGCCGGTTTCGCCCTGCCAATATCAAAGGCGGTAACAGCAGGGCTGCCAGCAACAGATGCAGCAACAGATAAAATGCCAGCCAGCTGATCTCGAACATAAGCTTAATCTTTTGCCGGATTTGGGCTGGCTACTGCTGAAGCCTGGTTTGCCTGAGGTTTACTGGCAGCCGCTTCGTTGATCTTTTGCTGCAGCTGAGATGCAAGATCGTCAGATAATGTGGATTCGGAGATCAGGTGCTGTGCCAGTAGGTCCGGTGAGCCGCCAAAAAACTTTTTTACCAGCGCCAGTAAAGCCTGACTACGTGCTTCTTGTTGCACTGTAGTTGCTTGATATAAAAAAGCTTTGCCTTGTTTTTCACAGCTGACGTGGCCTTTGTCTAACAGGATGCGGCAAAGTGTCTGTACTGTGGTGTAGGCAAGCTGTTGCTGCTGATTGAGTGCTTCAGCGATCTCACGTACTGTTAAAGGCCCGTTTTGCCATAGCACCTGCATCACTTTTTGTTCCGCAGCTGTCAGCTCATTTGATTTTGGCCTCGCCATACCAGTGACTCCGGTTGAAACTAATTCTTTAGTATTTAATCTACTGCAGACCTTGCCTGTTATCAACTAATTATTTAGTTTTTCCCGACAGCGGGTAGAACTTGTTGAGGACCATTTGCCGGTTTCGGCCGGTGCGATGCAAATACCATCAGCACAGCTTGTTGAGGTCAGATCGATGTACAAATTTGCCAGCAGATTGCGCTGAAAACGTCATATTCTTTTTATAAATTAGAATAATTAAGCCTAATTTTGCCACTATTATTCGATAGCTGATTCAGACAGAATGTTTTCAGGAGGGCTTTATGACCACAAAAACGCAACATTATCATCCGCTGCATATTGCATTACATTGGCTGATGGCGCTGATGATCCCGGCGCTGTTTGGCGTAGGGCTGTGGATGACTGGTCTGGATTACTACAGCAGCTGGTACAAAACGGCGCCGGATCTGCATAAAAGCTTTGGTCTGCTGCTGCTGTTGTTGTTGCTGCTACGGCTGATTGCCATCCGGCTGTTAGGTAAACCAGCAGCGCAGGGCGCTGGTTGGCAGCAAAAGGCTGCTGCGGTAGCGCACGCGCTGATGTACGGGCTGCTGGTTGCCATTATGCTGTCCGGGTATCTGATTTCAACAGCTGATAATCGTGGTATTCCGGTATTTGGTTTATTTGAAGTACCTGGTTTTGGTGAGTTTTTCCCGGACCAGGCAGACATCGCTGGAGCTGTGCATTTGTACCTGGCCTGGTCGCTGATCGCGCTGGTAGTTTTACACGCCGGTGCTGCGCTGAAGC
>CAMLNG010000397.1 GCA_946481195.1 uncultured Chromatiaceae bacterium | reverse complement strand
AAATTTTTGCGGTCTACATTACGACGCATCCGGCGTTCGATAATAGAGGCCCGTTCACCAGAGCCGAGAATTAACACCCGGCGCCGGCTGATCTTGGTGATGTCATGGTAATGGAACAGCATGCGGAATGAGGTCAGCGTGACAAGCGAAATCAGCGACGCGACTAAATTAAACAGGAAACCCAGATGCAGGGATGGGATCAGGCTGAAGATAAATACTTCTAATAAAATGCCGGCGAGAAACAGCGTGATCAGCACGCGCTTTAACACACCACCGGTGTCTTCACGCAGCTTCTGGTCATACAAACCGACAGACAATGCACATAACATCACGCAACCGGTATACAGGACAGCGTTGATTGCAGCCAGTTCCTGGTCTATCGGTTGGTAAAAAGAAAGGATAAAAGATGCTGCGAAACTTGATGCTAAAAGCAACAACATTTCGCCCAGCAGAAAAAGCTTCTCTGCCAGTGTATTTCCCCCGTAACGAACAGCCTTATTCATTGGTACATCTTCCCGGAACAACCTGAATTAAGTGCAAATTTCAGCACAGTGATCTTGACATAGTTAAGCAGAGGCAGAAGTATACGCCGATGGTCTGAAAACTGGAATTAAATTTTTATGGCAGCCGTCACAGCAATGTAAATTTCAGTTATATTAAAATCGCATCAGTAACAAAGGACGTATAAGAAATGAAAGCAAGATCTGCTATTGCCTCAGTTGTTGGATCTGTGATGCTGCTTGGTTTACAAGCATGTAGCACCAACGAATTGCCAGGCGCCACAGTACAACCAGCCCGTACCACTGCTGTAGACCAATACAGCTATCTGATTGGCCCTAATGATTCAGTCACTATCTTTGTCTGGCGCAACCCTGAACTTTCAGGTTCATTTATTGTCCGTCCGGACGGCAAAATCAGTACTTCACTGGTTGAAGACGTGCCAGTTGCTGGCAGAACGCCAACACAGTTCGCCCGCGACATGGAAAAAATTCTGGCTAAATATATCCGTGACCCGGTTGTCACTGTGTCTGTGTCTGGATTTGTTGGTCCATTCAGTGAGCAGGTCCGTGTCATCGGTGCTGCAGCGAAACCACAATCTTATCCATACCGCCAGTATATGACAGTGCTGGATCTGATGATTGCCTCTGGTGGCTTAACTGACTTCGCCAACGGCAACGGCGCTAAGTTAGTCCGCGTGAAAAACGGCAAACAGATGACTTATGACGTACGCCTGGATGATCTGGTGCGTGAAGGCGACATTTCAGCAAACGTTGATATCTTACCTGGTGACATCGTTATTATCCCTGAAGCTTGGTTCTGATTAGCGCATCTGCGGAGTAGTTAGATGAAGGAATTAAACCTTGCGCTGGAGATGTTGCTGGTTTATCTGCAAGGGATCTGGCTCAGACGCCGTTATGTCATATTAACGGCCTGGCTGATTTGCCCCATTGGTTGGTTGTTTGTCTTTAATATGCCTCCGACCTATCAGGCGGAGGCAAAGTTGTTTGTGGAAACGCGTTCCGTGTTGGCTCCTGTGCTGCAGGGCCTGACCATACGTGACAATCCGCAACAAGAAATCGAATTGATGGCCCGTACGCTGTTAAGCCGGCCAAATCTGGAAAAAATCGCCAAAGCGACAGATTTGGACATTTATGCTTCTGACAGTGCCGCATATGAAAAGTTGATTGATTCACTGAAAAGCGACATCAAACTCAGCTCGTCCGGGCGGGAAAATATCTACGTTATTTCATATTCGAATGCCACACCGAAAATGGCATTAAAAGTCGTGCAGGAAACGCTGAATACCTTTATCGAGAACCGGGTGGGGGACTCAGTCGCCAGTTCGAAAAAGGCCTCAGAGTTTCTCGACACGCAAATTGCTGATTATGAGAACCGGCTGGTTGAAGCAGAACGTCGGTTATCTGAATTCAAAAAGGAACAGATTGCACTTGGCCCTATGTCAGACAGCAATTTTTATGGCCGGATTGAATCAGAAAAAGAACGGTTGGAAGAAGCCCGGCTGACGCTGAAAGAACTGCAAAGCAAACTGGACTCGTCACGCCGTCAGCTCAAAGGCGAAGACCCTCTGTCGGCTGACCCGGCCGCGGGTGCTTCAGGCCTGACGACTGTCTATGATGAGCGGATTAAACTGTTGCAAAATCAGCTGGACGCGTTGTTAATCCGCTATACGGACCAACATCCGGACGTGGCAGAAACCAAACGTTTATTAGCATCTTTACAGGAAATGCGTAAGCAGGAAATCGCCGGTATGCAGGCCGCTGCGCGCGGTAATCCAAGCGCCAGCTCAGGCTCGGTAAATGAGGTTTATCAAAACCTGAAAATCATTACTTCTAATCTGGAAAATGAGGTGGAGTCCGCCAAGGTCCGGGTTCGCAGCTTTGAAGAAAAACTGGAAACCCTGGAGCGGCAACGGAACGTCATTCCTGATATTGAAGCCCGGTTCGCTGGTTTAAACCGCGATTATGAGCTGACCAAATCGAAGTACGAAGAGTTACTGAGCCGGCGTGACGCGCTGAGTCTGAGCCAGAAAGCTGATGAGTCACAACAGGATGTTCAGTTCCGCGAAATCGAACCTCCTCGTGTCCCAATGAAACCTTCAGGCCCGCCGCGTATTGCATTTTACACGTTGGTACTGCTTGCCGGTGTTATTGCGGGTTTAACCATGGCGCTGGTCAGAAGCCAGTTACAACCTGTCGTTACTTCTGCACTGCAGTTAAAAACGATTTCGGATTTCCCGGTGTTTGGTCTGGTTTCTCATACAGCAAAAGATGTGCTGTTACGGCAAAGCAAAAAACATCTGTTGTATTTCCTGGCGCTCTCCGGAGCCCTGCTGCTCTGTTATACCCTGCTGGTCACCAATGAGCTGGTATTTGGTATTACAGCGAAACAGATTTTAGGATGGCTGATATGAGCACTATTGAAAAAGCACTGGATAAGTTAGGCCAGGCTGCAGCAGCTGAGCCAGTACCAGCAAGTCCGGTAACTGAACCAGCTGATACGCTCGTCAATGCGCAGGCTGCACAGGCGGCGGTGGCAGATAACAAAACGGCCAGTCAGTTTATTAACATTGATTTAGATAGTTTATCAAAGCGGAACTTTGTGGCCAAAGCGACGGAGCGTAAGCTGATTTACGAAGAGTATCGGGTGATCAAGCGCAAGCTTATCAACAATGCCTTCGGTCCTTTGAGTTCAAGTCTGAAAAACCCGAATCTGATTCTGGTCTCCAGCAGTCGCCCGGGGGAAGGTAAAACCTTCACTTCAGTGAATCTGGCGCTGAGTATCGCGCTGGAGCAGGACAAAACTGTATTGCTGGTTGATGCTGACGTGCTGCGGCCAAACGTATCCAGGACCCTGGAAATCAGCGTGCCGCGCGGGCTGACAGATTATCTGAGTTCTGACTCGGTGGACGTGACTGACATTATGTACAGTACCAATGTTGAACGGCTTAAACTCATTGCGGCAGGTAAACCTCACCACTTGTCGACTGAATTGTTAGCCAGCGACAAGATGGCGGCTTTGGTTGATGAGTTTGCATCGCGTTATCCGGACCGGATCGTAATCTTTGATGCGCCACCGCTATTGGGTGTAAACGAAACATCGGTGTTGGCAGGGATGTGTGGTCAGGCCGTGATTGTGCTGGAAGAAAACAAAACCAAACTGAATGAGCTGGAAAAAGCCATCAGTATGTTACCACCTGATCTGGCGACAGGTTTTGTAATTAACAAGGCGCATTACAGCAGGGATAAAGGCTATGGTTACGGATACGGTTATTATGCGGAGTAATAAGTTTCCAGCATTGCGTCTGGCGCCATTG
>CAMLNG010000396.1 GCA_946481195.1 uncultured Chromatiaceae bacterium | reverse complement strand
CAGATGTTTCACCGCTTCCTCGGCTGAAAACCCGTTGATCGGTGAATTGCTGTTGGGATAAGTGCCTGCCATATGACCCAGGGTGCCGTTCCAGGCGCCGTAGTAGTCGTAAGTCATCAGGTTGATGTAATCCATGTAAGGATGAGCCGCTTCCCAATTCACCCGGCTGAGTTTTTCCACCCCACCACTCATGGCTGCGGTTAACTGATAAGTACGGCCGGTTTTTGCGGATAAATTGTTTAATGCGGTGCGTAAGTCTTTCATCAATAACACAAAACCGTCGCCGTCCTGTGGGCTGCCAAGCAGCTCGTTAGCACCACCACCGCCGGGGAATTCCCAGTCGATGTCAACACCGTCGAAGAAGTCATAGGTTTTGATAAAGTCGGTGATGGACGCGACAAATATGGCGCGGGCTTTGGCGTCAGTGCCGATTTTGTACAGCGGGTCGGATAAGGTCCAGCCGCCGACTGAAGGCAGAATTTTTAAATGCGGATTGGTTTTTTTCAGCCGGTACATTTCGGCAAACAGACCTTTGATTGGCTGGTCCCATTTGTCGTTGGCATAGGCTTTGTCGAGTGCAGCCCACTTATCATGCACCACGACGCTATGATCCGGTTTGCCTTTACATTGCGCCTGCAACGCGCTGTAGCCCTGCGGGTTGTCGCGTTTTAAGGCGTCATTGGCACCACAAACCGGAATAAATCCATAGAACAAATGCGTCAGATTTTTTGCCGGAATATCATAGGCATGGAAATTTCTGCCATAGATGCCCCATTCGACAAAATAACCGCCGACCATTTTGTTGCTGGTGTTCTGAAAGGGTTTATTTTGCTGCAGTAAGGGTTTTGGCCAGCCGGCAAAGTTCAGCTGTGTCCAGGGATCAAAACCACCCGGTGTGCCCGGGTCACCGCTGCCGCTGACCGTGATCAGACGTTTGTCACTTTGCGTGCAGCTGCGCTCGCTGCCCACCACATTACACAATGCCACCACATATTCATAACTGCCGGCCGCGGTCACACTGACAGTTTTACTGCCGCTCTGCGCATTTTGGCCCTTGGCAGTCAGACTGGCACTGTGTACCACGACGCCATTTTGTAATAACTGCCATTGGTTGCCGTTGTTCCCCCACCACATATTCCACTGGATGGGGACGTTCACGCTGCCGTTTTGTAACGTCAGATTGGTTTCCTGCCAGCCCAGTACTGGTTTCGCCGGTGCAGCCGGTGCAGCGTGCAGCTGGGTGCAATACAGCACGGCGCACAGCCAGCCAAGCCGGCGTGCCGGTGTCATTTGAATTTGCATATCAAGTCCTGCCTGTTGATTTAGATTTATTTTGTTTTTAGTAGCATGACGGGCGCTGGGGTACTTTCTTGCACTTTTCCTTGTGTGAGCTGTCCATTGAAGAGTGCCTGCTTTGCTGCCATCAAGATGAAACAAATGACAGCGTTGTCAAAATCTTCAGGCCGACAAGAAAGTGATTTTTATCTGATTAATTTTTGATATCTGGCAGGTCGGTGATTTGGTTGAAATTTCAGCAAGCGTGCTGCTGGCGGCACGAACGGCCACCAACAGCGACTATAGCTTAATCGAGGATGATATGCGGCAAAAACCGCGAGCTGTCTTTGGTGATTAGTGAGTTGTCTTCGCGGATGCCGATGCCGGCGGCGCTGTCACCAACCAGCCAGGAGCCAATCAGCGTGTAACTGTCACCGAATTTTGGCAAAGCATGAAAGGCCTGACGGATATAACCACTGTCGTGGTAAGGGCCATCGACTTTCAGGCGCTGACCAGCGTGATCAACCAGTTCAATATTGGCGCCTTCACGGGAATACAAAGGTTTACGCACCCAGCCGTTAGTCAATGCGCTCTGCGGCTCGCTGTCAAAAAACGCCGGCAACAGATTGGGGTGATTCGGGTACTTCTGCCACAACAACGGTAAAATGTCTTTGTTAGACAACAACATTTTCCATGCAGGTTCCAGATAAGCGGTGTTGCTGCTTTTCAGGTGCACGCCAAAATCTTCCCGCAGCATAAATTCCCACGGATAAAGCTTAAACAACGACTGCAGCGGATAATTGTCGGTATCCACCAGCTGACCATTGATTTCACCGATTTGATCGAGGCCAAGAAACCGTGCATCAATGCCGGCCTGAGTGGCGATATCCATCAGATAATGCACAGTGCCTTTATCTTCGATATTGTCGGCTACACAACTGAAATACACCGGCTGCATCAAATTCAGCGTGGCGAAACGATGTTCCAGCTGGTCCTGCAGCGAATTAAACTGGTCGGCGCCTTGTGGCAGTTTGCCCCGCATCAGTTGATCTTCCAGCCAGACCCACTGGAAAAATCCGGTTTCGTACAGTGAAGTCGGCGTGTCGTAATTCAGTTCCAGTAATTTGGCCGGGCCCATGCCGTCATAAGCCAGGTCCAACCGGCCATATAAATGCGGCTGCTGAGTACGCCAGCTGTCGGCGATCCAGTCCCAATAAAACTCAGGCACATCCAGCTGCTGTAACAGCTGTTCACTGGCCAGAATTTCCGGGACCAGCGACAAAGCCATCTGGTGTAGCTCTTCCGTTGGCTCTTCAATGTCCTGCTCAATTTGCTGCAGGCTGAACTGGTAATAAGCCGATTCGTCCCAGTAGGGTTCACCGTCAAAGGTGTGAAAATTAAAACCAACCGATTCGGCATAACTACGCCAGCCGGCCCGTTCGGCGATAGGGACTTTTTTCATCGCAATAATCCTATCCGCCGAATGAACTGCTTTGCTGATCGCTGCGACGCTGTGCCTGAGCGCCAAAACCACCCCGATTAACCATTTTGCCTGGCGCAACCTGCATCCGGGACGGCATCACATTGACCGGACCAGTCTGACGCGCAACTGGTTGATTGTTGGCGGTGCGGAAGGTCGACAAATCGTCTTTGGATTTATACAGCGGCTGAGTTGGAACATATTGTTTGGCTGAACTGCTTTTATTCAGCATCTGGCCAGCGAGAAATCCCATCATCATCGGCATAAAAAAGCCGCCGGAACTGGCTTGTTGTTGCTGAGATTGCGGGCAGTTGCCGACACCGAAATCAGCTTCGCATTCGGCCTGCGTCTGATATTTCGGCGCCACTTGCTGATGCAGCGCTTCCGCTTTGGCAAACTCGGCTTTGCAGCTTTCTGGTGGGTTGTAAAAAGCGGCACATTCATCGGCGTCCTTATACACAGCGCTGGTGACAGGCTCTTCACTGCTGCAACTGGCGAGGAAAAATCCGGTCGCTGGTACCATCAGGATCAAGGCCGCCTTGCGGCTGCGTTTCGTCATTTTGCTCATCATGCCTCCGTCAGAATGTCATGCTGGCGGCGTTAATCAGGCCCACCGCGATAGCGCAACCGGCAGCGAAAATGCCTGAGGCAATTTCACCTTCACTGATCCGTTGCGGTAACTGGCGCACTGTCAGACGCACAGCGACAAAGGTCAGGATTTGGATCACCAGGGCAAAAGCCCCCCAAATTGCGCAATCAGCCAAAGAAATTGAATGTTCGATGGCGCTGGCCAGTGGCAGGGCAAAACCAATCAGCGCGCCGACAAAAGCGATGGCTGCGGCCGGATTATTGGCCCGGATCAGCGCAAATTCGTCGTGTGGCGTGACCCAGCTGTAAAAGCGGCAAAACAGCAGCACTAACAAAATGGCTAACACGAAAAAACTCAGAAAAGCCGGTAAGCCGGCGATAGAGGCAAGAATAGAATCTGTCATAGGGAAGTCCTTGTCGATGGAAGCTTGCGGGTTTTAGCTATCATCCTGAAATTTCTTCACAAACGCAAACTTTGCCGCGGGCAGCCCATGTTGGCACAAGGTGTTTTTCACCTTGCTCAAGGACAGCCC
>CAMLNG010000395.1 GCA_946481195.1 uncultured Chromatiaceae bacterium | reverse complement strand
GAAGTCCTCACCGGCAACGGTCTGGAACGCAGACAACTGATTGGCCGGGTCGAATTTGGCAAAGTGGAATTGGTGTTTCATCAGGGCCGGCTGGTGCAACTGGAAAAAACTGAAAAACTGCGGGTGGATTAAAGCACCAATTTCCCCATAGAGTTGTCCTTCACGGCCAAAGTTGTGTATAACGGGAAATAACATAACCTACTCCCCCCAACAGTTATGGCCAAACCAACACAAACGTTAAAAACCGTCGCTGAGCAACTTGGCGTATCGACGGCGACGATTTCAAACGCCTTTAGCCGGCCTGATCAACTATCTGCACAACTGCGGGAAAAAATCCTCAGTGCCTGTGCTGAGCTTGGTTACCAGGGCCCGAATAAAGCGGCGCAGTCACTGCGTAAAGGTAGTTCCGGCATTATCGCAGTGATTTTATCCGACTCACTGGAATATATGGTCAGCGACCCGGTCGCCAGCCAGTTTATCCGCGGCGTGGCAAACGCGCTGGAGCAACACAAACGCCACTTGTTGTTATTTTCCGGCAGTGCCCCGAGCCTGGATGCGATTGTTGATTTTGTTGATGGTTTTATCTGCTATGGTGCACCACGTAATACCGATTTAATTTCGCAGCTGGAAAAGACCCGCAAACGGGTGCTGACGGTGGACTGCGACTTAACCGACCGGCCCTCAGTCAATATCGACAATGAACAGGCGGCTTATGAAATCGCCCGGCAGGTGCTGAGCAAAAATTCGAGCGTGGCGGTACTGGGCCTGCGGCTGATTGACGCTGAAGATACGCGCCCGGTGGGCGATGCGCCGATGTGGGATAATCAAAGTTCAATCGCCCATCGTCGTTTGGATGGTTATCAACGCGCGCTGACGGAAGTCGGCCAAAGCTTAGCACCCGAGCGGATATGGCATATCCCTGCCAGTAATCAGCAACAGGCTGCGCTGGCCGCCCGGGCTGCGCTGGCATTAACGCCAAGACCCGACACTTTGCTTTGTATGAGCGACCTGATTGCCATCAGCGCGATGCGCGAAGTGCTGCAGGCCGGCCTGCGCATCCCGGAAGATGTGCAGGTGGTGGGATTTGACGGTATTGAAGAAGGCCAGCGGTATCACCCGACACTGAGCTCCGTCTGGCAACACAGTGACCAGAAAGGCATTGCCGCGGTGGAAGCATTTATCCGCGGCGAAGAAGGCCGGATTTTATTGCCTTATGAAGTCCGCGCCGGTGAAAGCTGCCGATCCCGCTGAAAAGCAGCCGAAAATCAGCGCAGCCAGCCTTTGCTGATCTGGCGAAACTGCGCGGTGCCGGCTTGCTGCAACCATTCAAATGCCACCATTTCCCGGCAGACAATCACGGCCCCGGCTTGCTGTAACCGGCTAAGCGCCAGCTGTTTATCGCTGTCACGGCGCGAGCCACAGGCTTCTGCGACCACAAACACCTGATAACCAGCGCTGATTAAATCCAGCGCCGTTTGCAGCACACAAACATGAGTTTCAGTACCGCACAGTACGATCTGCCGGCGGCCTGAATCGGCCAGCGCCGCCTGAATATGTGACTCTTTACCGGCGCTGAAATGGATTTTTTCCAGAATTTCTTCGCTTTTTAATAAGCTGAGCAGCGCCGGCACTGTCACACCAAGCCCTTGCGGATATTGCTCAGTCGCCAGTACCGGCACCGCCAGTTCGCGTGCGACTTCGACCAGCCAGCGGCAATGTTGTTCCACCTCGGAATTGTTGTGAATGGCGGGCGCTAATTTACTTTGCAGATCAATCAGCATTAACAGACTGTGTTCAGCGGTTAATAACATCAGAGTCTCCGGTGTTTGACGTACGGGTTACTATGCCAGCAACTGCTGCTACATTGCATAGTCCAGATAAAAAACTATTTCTATGGAGCGCGTGATGCCAGATCCCTCAGACTATCAACCACTGAACCTGCGAGATTTTGCGCTGGTATTAGACACGCAACAGCAGATCCATGCGCTGCCCGCCGGGCCAGAGTTATACCCACAGCTGGCCGCGCAATTTGGTAGCTTTCATGGTGCTGTGTTGCTGACGGAATATACCTTCAGCGAAAACTGGGCATGCTTTGAAGTGCACCCGGCCGGGGACGAAGTGTTGTATCTGTTAGCCGGTCGCTGTGAATTGCTGCTGGAACAACCAGGGCAGTTGCAACGTATCGTGTTTGACAGCCACGGGCAGGTGCAGGTGATCCCCAAAGGTTGCTGGCACAGCGCAGATATTTTCCCGGGAGAAAGCTGCCGTATTTTATTTTTCACGCCGGGCGAAGGAAGCGAACAACGGCCACGCGGATAGCCTCAGCCGATAGCTGAAATCCGGCAGACAAAAAAAATTCACTTTTATAC
Organism: uncultured Chromatiaceae bacterium; assembly: GCA_946481195.1. The sequence continues at coordinate 1,514 of CAMLNG010000395.1, read as the reverse complement.
GTTGGTCTTATTGCAACTTAAACGTTTAAGATGTATATCTTGGGGCAATTGCCGGAGTTTAAACGGCAGACCCCCGGAATCTCTGCAACGGAATAAAGTTGGACTGCAGTGCTCCGGTTTTCGCCACGCGAACGGATGAGGCAGCCATGATTAAAATCGATACAATGCCCTCAGGCTTGACAGAGCAGCAGATGCGCCAGCGTCAGCTGAACCAGGTCAAATGGATGACCTGCCTGATGTTTTTTGTCTTTGCCATGACCACAGATGCCGTCGGCGTCATTATCCCTAAAGTGGTGCAGCAGTTTAATCTAAGCCTGACCGAAGCCGCCGCTTTCCATTATGTACCTATGGTGCTGATTGGTTTGTCTGGTTTATTGCTGGGCCGGCTGGCCGATTCGATTGGCCGTAAAACCGTGATTATGGCAGGCCTTGCGGTGTATACCCTGGCCTGTATTGCCTTTGCTTTTGGCGATACCTTTCTGTTTTATTTAGGTTTATTAGGCGTGTCGGGTCTCGCCATCGGTTTATTTAAAACCGGTGCTTTGGCGCTGATTGGTGATATCAGCCCGGATAATCAACAGCACACCCGGCTAATGAACCGCGTCGAAGGCTTTTTTGGTTTAGGAGCTATTGTTGGCCCTTTGCTGGTGACTTTGCTGATTAGTTATGACCTCGACTGGACCCAGCTCTATCTGCTGGCCGGGCTGATTTGTGGTTTGTTGCTGGCCTTAGCAGCGATGCTGCAGTACCCGGATTACGAACCGGCTGCACAGGACACTGATCTATTACAAAGCCTGAAGCTGGTGCGTGACCCTTATGCGCTTGGCTTCTCTGTAGCTATCGCCTGTTATGTCGCAGTCGAAGTGGCGGTCTTTGTCTGGTTGCCAACCTTATTACAAAGCTATCAGGGCGAATATCAGTTCCTCGCGCTGCATGCCATTACCATCTTTTTTGTGCTGCGCACCTTGGGGCGTTTTCTCGCCGAATGGATCTTAAGCCAGCTGGAATGGAGCCTGGTACTGGCGCTGTTCAGCACGGCGATTTTGGTTTGTTATGTCGCCAGTATGCTCGGCGGCGTTGATGTTGCGGTCTGGCTGATGCCGTTGTCCGGCCTTTTTATGTCGATGATGTACCCGACCATTAATTCCAAAGGTATCAGCTGTTTCCCACGTGCCCAGCACGGTGCTGTCGCTGGTTTGCTGCTGGCTTTTACTGCACTCGCTGCCGCTGTTGGCCCTTTATTGATGGGCATCGTCGGCGACCTCTTTGGTGAAGTGCGTTACGGCTTTTATCTGGCGACAGGGATCGCCGGCGCACTTTGCCTGTTGATGTGGCTCAATACTGTATTTAAACCTGCAGCCGCGCGACTGGCGGCGCAGGACCAGTCTTCGAATTCCTATTGATGTAAGCACTGCAGGCACTAGCCTGTCTTCCCTGTTGCGGCGGCCATTGGTCGCCGTTTTTTTGCTTGCATGACCGGCAGCTTTGCGCGACAGTGGTTAAAATTAAGTTGC
>CAMLNG010000394.1 GCA_946481195.1 uncultured Chromatiaceae bacterium | reverse complement strand
CTGGCAAATACGTAACTTAGCTCAATCAACCACTGGTCGGATCACACATCTGTACAAAAAGACGTCTAACGTTACAGTTCTGTCAGAAAAACAGGAGGCCAACGATGAATGTACAAGAGCTCAAATTGGGCATGGTGTGTCAGAGTAAAAAAGGTGCCGGCGTGGTCAGCTGGATAGATGCCCAGGACAGAGCAGTTTACCTGTCAGACTTACATGATCAGAGCCGGCATTTCGCGGTCAGCTTTGATGAATTACAGGATGAACCGCAAATTCATCAAAGCTCAGACATTTATTATTGAGCCTTGCCGGCAAGAGCCCGCTGCGTTGGTACTTGCTGAATTTTGGTTGTGCCATAGCCAGCTTGATGAAGTTGCCGGTGAAAAGTAGTAGCGAAAATCCGGTATAAACGATAGTCACCAAACACATTGAATAAAGTAACGCCAGCCTTTCCAGGCTGGCGTTTTAATTGACGCCGGCTGTGCTGTCTTTTACCGGTTTTGTTGCGGTAGCCGGTTGAGGTGGAACTGCAGACTGATTTGATGGTTGCGCGACAGGCTGCTTTGCGCCGGCAGGTTTTACGTCGATGCTACCACCTTCATCCACTGAGCCCTGCAAAATCGCAATTTCAATCCGGCGGTTCTTGGCCCGGTTTTCAGCCGAATCATTTGGAAAGCGCGGATGCGTATCCCCACGGCCTTGCGCCACCACGCGATGTCCGTCCAGCGCATGATGGTGCAGCATCTGTTCGACCACCGCGACGGCACGCAACGCCGACAGCTGCCAGTTACTGGTGTAAAGCCCTTCAATGTCACTGATACTGTCATCAGTATGCCCCGTCACAGTAACTTCGCCCGGGACTTCTGCCAACACTTTGGCGATATCATTCAGCACCGGCTTAAACTGTGGCTGCAAATTGGCGGAACCGGCCGGGAACAGGCCTTTGTCATTGATGCGGATGATGATTTGCTGCCCGAGCGCTTCAATCTCTACGCGCTTGTTGTCCAGTTGGTTACGCAGCTTCCCCAGCAGTTCATCCTGATCTTTTTGCTGGCTCAATAATGCAGCGGTTTCATCTTTATGCAAATCAATGGGCGCACTGATTTTGGCGTTACCGACATTTAAATCTATTGCTTGTTCCGGTATCGGCGGCGCTTCACTGGCAATAATCTGTGCCGGTGTTTCTTCTTTGGTTTCAACGGCGACGTCTTTTTGTTTGTCCAGAATACCGTTGCCACCTTCTAACACCGGCGAGCCGGAAGGCCTTGAAATCAGCCCAACCTGGCCCATCGAGTCCATAAAAGCTTTCACCATGGCGTTGTATTCAGATTGTTTGGCCATTGCAAAGGAATACAACACTACAAACAGCGCAAACAACAGCGTCATATAGTCGGCGTAAGACACCAGCCAGCGTTCATGATTCTCAGGCGGTTCAGGCTTCTTTGCTTTCTTTGCCACCATGACCTCCGACGTAACCATCCAAACGCGATGCCAGCTGCTGTGGTGATACACCATCGGCAATACTACCAATTGCGACCAATGTCATGTTGTTAAAGTGTTTGATCTCGTGGGCGAATAATTTGATTCTGTTACCAAAAGGCAGGAACATCAGATTGGCAAAAGCCACACCATAAATAGTTGCAACAAATGCGACTGCGATACCGCCACCCAGCTCATCAGGTTTATCCAGCAGCCCCATGGCGTGGATCAGCCCCAGAACTGCGCCGATGATACCCATAGTCGGAGCGTAACCGCCCATGGCTTCATAAAATTTCGCCGTTAATTCAACATCTTCGTACTCAAATTCGATGTCATCTTCGAGGGTTTCGATAATGCGGTCTTTGTCAAAGCCGTCGACCAGCATCGACAAGCCTTTTTTCAGGAAAGGATCTGGCAGGTCGTCAAGTTTCTCTTCCAGCGCCAGAAAACCGCCTTTGCGCGCCAGATTCGCCAGCTCCTGCAGCAGCAAACTGCGTTCAAGCAAGTCCCGCTTTGGCGGCAAAACAAACCAGATAAAGCGTTTCGCAACACCACCGACCACATGAAACGGAAACTGCGTTAAAGCAGCGCCGATAGTGGCGCCAACAACAATCAAAAATGCGGGCAGATTCAGTAAGGCGCCCGGATGGCCGCCTTCGAGCAGATTGCCGCCGATAATACAGGCGAGCGCAACAAAAATTCCGATAAAACTCATGTATTCTCCTGTATTAAAACAGCGGGTTGGTCAGGGGCTCAGGCTCAGATCCGGGTGCGGCTTTTCCCCTTAAACGGGGCTTTACCAGGCTTTTTCTCATGAGTCTTTGGCTTTTCAGCTTGTGGTTTTGCCACCGGCTTTTCGCCTTTTTCACCCAGTTTCTGATTGACCTGGTGTTTACGCACAGCCCGTTTGATCGATGCCATACGGCGACGGCGTTCATCCCGGTCTTCCGGCTTCGCCAGCGATTCCGTTTCCAGTGATAAATGCACCAGTTTACGCAGGTAATTCACGTCTTCCAGACCAAACTCGGTGTAACCACCAGCTGGTAAATGTTTTGGTAACAACAAATCACCATAGCGGATGCGGATCAAGCGATTGACTACAGTGCCCTGCGATTCCCACATCCGGCGCACTTCACGGTTGCGGCCTTCAGTCAGCACTACATTAAACCAACGGTTGACACCTTCGCCACCCATGGCTTTGATTTTTTTGAAGTTGGCTTTGCCGTCTTCCAGTTCAACCCCGGTGCGCAGGCGCTGAATAATGGCGTCGTTCACTTCACCAAAGACCCGCACTGAGTATTCGCGTTCCACTTCAAATTTCGGGTGCATCAAACGGTTAGCCAGTTCGCCATCGGTGGTGAACAACAATAAGCCTGAGGTATTGATATCAAGGCGACCAATCGCAATCCAGCGCGCGCCGCGAATATTCGGCAGGCGGTCAAACACCGTTGGCCGGCCATCCGGGTCAGTGCGGGTACAAATTTCACCTTCCGGTTTGTGATATGCGATGACACGGCAGACCTGCTCTTCTTCCGCCGCCAGTTTGACCGGATGCCCGTCAACGCGTACCAGTTGATTCGGATTGATCCGATCGCCCAAATGCGCCACTTTGCCATCCACCGTCACGCGGCCGGCGCTGATCACAGCCTCCATTTCGCGGCGCGAACCGACACCACTGCGTGCCAGCACTTTTTGTAATTTTTCACTCATATTTGCGACTCCTCAGTCATCGCGACTGTGTGTTCAGTATTTGAATTAAATAATGGTCCAAGCGGAACCAGTTCAGGTAATGGCGGCAGCTGATCAAGCCGTTTCACGCCAAAATAGTCGAGAAATTCTTTCGTGGTGGCATATAAACCCGGCCGCCCCGGTACTTCTTTGTGCCCAACCACCTTCACCCAACCACGGTCGAGTAAGGTGCGCATAATCTGGCTGCTGACCGAGACCCCACGCACTTCTTCAATTTCACCGCGGGTGATCGGCTGACGATAAGCAATCAGTGCCAGCGTCTCCAGCACCGCCCGCGAATAACGCGGCGAGCGCTCCGGCCAGAGCTTTGCAAGATAAGGGCTCCACTGTGGTCGGGTCTGGAACTGCCAGCCACTGGCGGTTTCAACCAGGCCAATACCGCGGCCCTGATAATCCTGTTCGAGGCGATTTAACGCGGCCTGCAGACGTTTTTTACTGAGCTGAAAATCCGCCAGCACCGTCTCCAGCAATTCAGTCTGGCTCAGCGGTTTCTCGCTGGCAAATAAACAGGCTTCCAACAGCTGAACCAGCTGATCATCCTGAATTTTTGTCGCCATCAGTGCCCCTCGTAGTCATTGAGTCGGCCGTCGCCTGTTAAGACGCTAAAAAACGGCCGCGCATTATGCCAATTTGAGGTGGATCTGACCATAAGATTCCACCTG
>CAMLNG010000393.1 GCA_946481195.1 uncultured Chromatiaceae bacterium | reverse complement strand
CGCGTCATCGGTCAGGAAGGTCGCTCCCGTGGTTATATCAATGGGGTGCAGGTTCCGGCGCAGCAACTCAAAGCACTGGGGCAGCATTTACTCAGCATTCATGGCCAACACGCTCATCAGCAACTGCTGAAAAATGACTATCAGCGCCAGTTGCTGGATGCATTCGCTGCGCATCCGGAATTGCTGGCAGCCTGTAAGCAACAGTGGAAGCAGGCGCAGCAGTTAAAAGCTGAATACCAGGCATTGCAGCAAAACCAGCAGCAACGCGAAGCGCAGCGCCAATTACTGGAATATCAGGTGGCTGAGCTCGACCAGTTCGCGCCACAGCCAGACGAATTCGCTGCCTTAGAAACCGAGCATCAACGGCTCAGTCACAGTTCCGGCCTGATCCAGAGCAGCCAGCTGGCGTTGCAGCTGCTGTACGACAATGACGAATCCAACAGCTATGCCATGCTGCGTCAGGCGAGCTTTGAAGTCAGCAACAGCGCTGCTATCGACAGTCAGCTGAGCCCGGTTGAACAAATGTTGCAGGAAGCCCTGGTCCAGATTGAAGAAGCCAGCCGCGAACTGCGTCGTTATGCCGAGCGGGTTGAAGTAGACCCGGAACGTTTAATGGAGATTGACCAGCGGCTGAGCCAATGGCTGAATCTGAGCCGTAAACATCAAATCACACCTGATACCCTGCCACTGCATCACCAGCTGCTCAGCCAGCAGTTACAGGAACTGGCCGGTGACGACGAGCGACTGGTTGAACTGGAACTGCATATTCAGCAGGCTCTGCGTGAATTCAGCAACAGTGCTGAGCAGTTAAGCCACAGCCGGCAACAGGCAGCGCTCGAGCTGTCTGCCCGTATCGCCGGCAGTATGGCTGACTTAAGTATGCACAACGCCCGCTTCCACATCGACGTGCAGCCACAGGCGCCGGAACGGGCGAATGGCCATGGCTGGGACCAGATTGAATTTTTGGTTAGCACCAATCCGGGTCAACCATTGCAACCTTTACACAAAGTCGCATCGGGCGGTGAATTGTCCCGCATCAGTCTGGCAGTACAAGTCATTCTGGCGGATAAAGTCACAACCCCAACACTGATTTTCGATGAAGTCGACGTCGGCATCAGCGGGCCAGTCGCCGCCGGTGTAGGCCGGATGCTGCGTCAGCTTGGCGGCAGCACCCAGCTGATTTGTGTCACGCATTTACCGCAAGTCGCGAGCCAGGGCCATCAACAGCTGTTTGTTGAAAAATATACTGACGGTATCCACACTGAAACCCGCATGCGGGCGCTGACCGACGATGAACGGGTACAGGAAATCGCCAGACTGCTGGCCGGTGAAAACGTCAGCGCGCATGCAATTGCCAATGCCCGCGAACTTTTATGCACGCCATAAGTCAGAACAGCGCTGCAGCAAAAGGCTGCAGCTTCTGACAAGTTCTGCAGCGCAGCACTTTAATCTTGGCCGGCGCTTGCGGTATGATGCCGGTCACTTTGCTAACTAAAGCTGATAATGAAGAGAATTATGCGCGAGTTGACGTTAAAAAAAGCCGGAGCCTGGCTGTTTGCCTCTGGCCTGATGCTGTCCGTGACAGCTTGCAGCAGCTGGATTTACCGGATTGATGTACCACAAGGTAACTTTCTGGAGCAAAAAGATATCGATAAGCTGCGCATCCAGATGAGCAAAGAACAAGTGCAATATGTACTTGGTAACCCGGTTGCTGAAAACAGCTTTGAAGACAATACTTGGCATTATTTTTACTCACTACAAGGTGGCCGTGGCGACAACTTCAAAAAACAGCTGGTGCTGAATTTCCAAAATGGCAAGCTGGCGAAAATGAGCGGCGATTTTGACGTACCAAAAGAATTTAACGTACCGCTGGATCAATAACCTGAAGCCTTGCAGTACTTGAGAAACAATAAACCCGCTGAAATCGCGGGTTTATTGTTTTTGGGCGCTCAGGTTAAATCAGCTGACACGCTATCGGGCAGCTTCAGCGTCCCCTTCGTCTTCCTCACGGGCATGATGCTGTTGTGGCCGGCCACCGGTAACTTTATCCGCCCGCCCTTCTTCTTTCGCTTTGTCGGCCCGGCGCTTACGCATGTCTTTCGGGTCGGCAATCAAAGGCCGGTAAATTTCAATGCGGTCACCCGCGTTTAAGCTGTCTTCCAGCCTTACAGTGCGGCTCCAGATCCCAACTTTGTGCAGCGTCAGGTCAATTTCCGGATACATCCGTAAAATCCCAGAACTTTCAATCGCCTGACGCACAGTTGCATCTACCGGCACACTGACACTCAGCAGCGACTGGCGCTGCGGCAGAGCAAAAGCCACTTCAATTAAGATCACGTCAGCCATGTGCAACTCCGTAAACCTGTTTGGCTCTGTTGGTGAAAGCCAGCACCATAGCGCCGGTCAATTCGTTGAAAATCTTACCAAAGGCAAATTCGATGAGCTTGCTGGAGAACTCAAACTCCAGTTCCAGCACTACTTTACAGGCCTGGTCGTTCAGCGGCACAAAACGCCAGCCACCGCGCAGGAATTTAAAAGGCCCATCGACCAGTTCCATGCCAATACGCTGAAACGGCTCTAAGCTGTTGCGGGTGGTGAAACTTTGGGTAATACCGGCCTTACTGATATCCAGTCGCGCCGTCTGTTGCTGTTCGGTGGCACTCAGTACCACCGCATGGCTGCAGCCCGGTAAAAATTGCGGATAAGATGGAACATCATTAACCAATTGATACATCTGTTGGCAGCTGTAAAAAACCAGCGCGCTGCGCTCAATTTGTGGCATACTCACTCCCCTGGATCAGGTCGGCGATTGTAACAGATCCTGCCCCTGTCACAAGTTTTCACGGCAGCAACACAAGCTGTGTTGTTTAGGCCCGCAAGTCTTCTCTGAGTTAGCATGACTAAGAAAAAAAACCAAAATGAGGGCGGCACTATCGCCCTGAACCGCAAAGCCCGCCACGAATATTCACTCGAAGACCGTTTCGAGGGCGGCATGGCGCTGCAAGGCTGGGAAATCAAAAGTATCCGCCAGGGTAAAGCCAATATCGCCGATTCCTACGTTATCATCAAAGACGGTGAGGCTTACTTGTTTGGCGCAGTGATCCAACCACTGAACAGTGCCTCCAGCCATGTGGTCTGCGACCCGGAACGGTCGCGCAAACTGCTGCTGAACAAACGCGAAATCAATAAACTGATTGGCGCCAAAGAACGTGAAGGCTACACCATGGTCGCGACCGCCATGTACTGGAAAGGCCCGTGGGTCAAATTAGAGTTCTACCTGGCCAAAGGTAAACGCGAATTCGACAAACGCGACGACATCAAAGACCGAGACTGGTCACGCGAAAAAGAACGGATGATGAAGCATTCCAAGCGGTGATTTTATCCGCCAGGACTTGAAACTGGCGAATTGATCACCACTTAGAGGTTAAGCAGCACAGAAAGGCAGCAAAGTGCAAAAGCATTACTTGCCGCCAGGTGTTGCAGGGCATAGAATGCCCAGGTTACTGAAGCGTTCGCTTCACGAAGAATTCGGGGCTGATACTGGATTCGACGGGATTCACGAACTCCTAAGTGCATGCCGAGGGGCGGTTGGCCTCGTAAAAAGCCGCAAAAAAGTAGTCGCAAACGACGAAACATACGCAATCGCTGCCTAATAAGCAGTAGATGCTCTCCCCCCCGCGCATGCCTGTAAGCCGGGATTTTGGGAGATCACCCCTAACAGGATCGCATGGCGGCTTTGTCCGGAGCCAAGATGCTAAAACCAATCGGACTCGCCCAACGATAGCCTGCCATTCGGCGCTCCTAGGGTTAACCAAATGAATGGATAAGCATGTAGTACTGAAGACGTAGGTTTTTCGGACGGGGGTTCAAATCCCCCCAGCTCCACCAATAA
>CAMLNG010000392.1 GCA_946481195.1 uncultured Chromatiaceae bacterium | reverse complement strand
CCAGCGGGCTCTGCGTGAATTTTTTACCACGTTGCTGACGGTGGCCTGTGATGGCAAACCGGTGCGCTTCATCGCGGATATGCTGAATAAGATGCAACGCCGGGTCGTCAGCCGGTAAATTGATCGCGTGCTGAATTGAATTGATCAGCAGCGTCTCAAGACCGGGTTTACGACTGGTACCTTTGGCAACCCCCAATAGCAGCGGTCTTTTTGTGAGTGGCCAGTCCGTGAAGAATTCAATGGCCTGATTCAGTTGGCCGGCGCCGCCGTCGATCAACACAATATCCGGCACCCTCGCTTCATCGGTCAGTTTGCCGTAGCGTTTTTTCAGCGCAAAACGCATCGCGGCATAGTCATCGCCAGGCGTCACACCTTCAACATGAAAACGGCGGTATTCAGCTTTATCCGGCCCTTTATCATTAAACACCACGCACGACGCCATGGTCTGATTGCCCATGGTATGGCTGATGTCAAAACACTCCATGCGCTGCAACAGGTCTATTTTCAGCACCTGCTTCAGCGCACGATAACGCGCAGCCATATGCGCGGCCTGACTGACTTTGGTATCGCAGGCAGTGCGGGCGTTTTTATTGGCTAATTCAAGATAACGTGCTTTTTCGCCCCGTTTTGCCGCGTTTAACACCACCTTACGCCCGGCTGCGGCACTGATCGCTTCCGCAATGCTGTCAGCGTCTTCCAGTGTTTCACCGATGACAATTTCGCGCGGGATTTGTTGGCCGCCCATGTTGTTTAAATAAAACTGCAGTAAAAACGCCGGAAATATTTCTTCAGCTTCAGTTTGTTGCGGCAGCTTCGGGAAATAGGTTTTGGTGCCGAGGATTTTCTGATCACGCACGTACAACACATGGACTGCGGCGACACCATGCAGATAACAAAACCCAAGAATATCCATTTCTTCATGGTCACCGCTGACCGCTTGCTGTTCCTGCACCTTGCGCAGCGCAATGATCTGGTCACGCAATTGTGCCGCCAGCTCAAAATCCAGCCCGCTGCTGGCAACTTCCATTTGCTGCACCAGGTCGTCAATGACCTGCTGATTTTTGCCCTGCAAAAACAACCGGGTCAGCCGCACTTGAGCGGCATAGGCCTCATCAGATATTTTACCAACACAGGGGGCCGAACAGAGTTTTAACTGATATTGCAGACAAGGCCTGGTGCGGGCGCGATAAAAACCGTCTTCACACTGACGCACCGGGATGACTTTCTGTAATAACTTCAGGCTTTCCCACACTGCTCCGGCGCTGGGATAAGGCCCGAAGTACTGACCAGGCACTTTTTTCGGCCCACGATGCGCGGTGATACGCGGATGTTTATGATCGGTCAGCAGAATATAAGGAAAAGATTTGTCGTCACGCAGCAATACATTGTACTTGGGCATGTATTGCTTAATCAGATTGTTTTCCAGGATCAGCGCTTCAGTTTCGCTGTTGGTAACTGTGAACTCGACAAAAGCAATGTTCGCCACCAGCGCACGGGTTTTGATGCTGTCGACATTGCTGCGAAAATAACTGGCGAGGCGTTTTTTCAGATCTTTGGCTTTACCGACGTAGATGACTTGCGACTTGTCACCATACATACGGTAAACACCGGGCGAACCCGGCACGGTTTTTAAAAAAGCACTGCTGTCAAACGGCGGCATCAGCGTCTCACCAGATCAGGGAATTGGGGCTCAGGCAATATTGATCATGCCGTGACGGATAGCCAGATGGGTTAATTCTACATCCCCACTGATCGCCAATTTTTCAAACATGCGATAACGGTAGGAATTGACGGTTTTTGCGCTGACATTCAGTTTGTCAGCAATATCATTGACCTTTTCACCTTGCGTGATCATCAACATGATTTGCATTTCACGGTCAGACAATTCGTCAAACGGATTATTACTGTTGGACTGGATTTTACTGAAGGCCATTTTCTGCGCCACTTCGTCAGAAATATAACGATGGCCATCCGCGACGCGTTTGATAGCTGTCACCATTTCTGCAGGGGCCGCGTTTTTCGAGATAAAACCAGATGCGCCCATTTGCATCACTTTAGTTGGTACCGGTTCTTCGCAGGATACTGACAACGCCAGTACGCGGATGTCCGGGCAATAATGCAAAATACGTTTGGTGGCATTCATGCCACCGATGCCGGGCATGTTCATATCCATTAACACGACATCTGGCGGCAACTGCCCTGCAGCCTCATTGCGGCAATACTGCACTGCAGCTTCCCCGGAGTTGACATCAGCGACAACACGGATCCCGCGTTCTTCCTGTAAAATCCTGCTGATCCCGGTCCGGACCAATTCATGATCATCCACTATCAGAACGTTAATCAATTGCAGAGCCTCATTGTCAGACATGGTTGGAAATGACAGATTCTGCGTTAGCATAGCCGAGTGAATTTGATTTTGCTATGGCAAAAAATGCTGGTGAGACCTGATTCATTAATAGCAATGAAATCAGTATGATAAGCTAAATTTGCAAACTGCAGATGTAAAAAAACCACCATAAGGTGGTTGATTTAGTGGCGGAGAGAAAGAGATTCGAACTCTTGAAGGGCTACTAACCCTCGCCGGTTTTCAAGACCGGTGCATTAAACCACTCTGCCATCTCTCCGCGATAGGCGGCATAATAAGGAGCCACTGCGACCTTGTAAAGTTCTTTTTTAGCAAGTTCGGCGCGTTTGCTCAGCTTTTATCCAACCCGGCTGCTTTTTCCTGGCTGCGTACAGTCATCCGGCCTGACAGCGTGCTGCACCTTGCGTACAATAGTCAAAAATCAGCAGAAAGACCCTACGATGAATCAGAGTAAGAAAAAACGCATTTACGTCGCCTACACCGGCGGTACCATCGGTATGCAACACTCCGCCAATGGTTTTGTGCCGGTACCAGGATTTCTCAGCGACACAGTCCGCAAAATGCCGGAGTTTTACCGCCCGGAAATGCCCGAGTTTGATATCCACGAGTATCATCCGGTGATTGACTCGTCAGACATGACGCCGGCGCACTGGCTTAGCATCGCGCATGACATTCAGCAGCATTATGCCGATTATGACGGCTTTGTCGTGTTGCACGGTACAGACACTATGGCTTATACCGCCTCAGCCTTGTCTTTTATGCTGGAGGACTTGACCAAACCCGTCATCATCACCGGCTCGCAGATCCCATTGGCGCAACTGCGCTCTGACGGTCAGGTGAACCTGCTCAATTCGTTGTATCTGGCAGCGAATTATCCGATCGCAGAAGTTTGTCTGTACTTTAACAATCAGCTGTTTCGCGGCAACCGCGCCACCAAAGCGGACGCTGACGGCTTTAATGCCTTTGCCTCGCCAAACTTCCCAGCGTTGCTGCAGGCCGGCATCCATATTGAAGTTAAAGCCGGTGCGTTGTTTCAGGGTGAAGTCAAACAAAGCCTGCAGGTGGCTGAAATCACGCCGCAACCGATCAGCGTAGTGACGCTGTATCCGGGTATTAGTACCGATGTGATTGCTAATATGGCCGCAGCGCCGGTTCGGGCTTTGATTATCAAATCCTATGGTGTAGGCAACGCGCCACAGCAGCCGCAACTGCTTGAGGTTCTGCAACAAGCCGCTGAGCGCGGCACTGTCATTGTCAATTGTACCCAGTGCTTTAAAGGCAAAGTGAACATGGGCGGTTATGCCACCGGCAATGCGCTGCAGCGCAGCGGCGTCAGCAGTGGTTTTGATATGACGCTGGAAGCCGCGCTGACTAAATTGCACTATTTACTCAGTCAGCCTCTGTCGGCAGACGAAGTACGGCGTCAAATGCAGCTGAATTTACGCGGTGAGCTGACGGTATAATCTTGCTCCTCTGCATTAGAGTAAAAAAGCCACCGGGAGTGGTTTTTAACAACGCAAAGCGTTGGCCT
>CAMLNG010000391.1 GCA_946481195.1 uncultured Chromatiaceae bacterium | reverse complement strand
AAAATGTAAGTGATTGCAACAAAGTTGATGGCGGCCGGTCATGGCGAAGTGCAGCATCAGCAATGGTGTTATAGTGCCCATCTCAGCTTTAAACGGCACAACCTGATGAAAAAAATCGCTGTGTTTGTGGATGTACAAAACATCTATTACACCTGCCGCCAGGCCTATGGCCGGCAGTTTAACTACCGCCGCTTCTGGCAACAGTTGCAGCATCAGGGCGATATTGTGTTGGCCACTGCTTATGCCATTGACCGCGCCGACGACCAGCAACGTAAGTTTCAGGACGCGCTGCGCCATATCGGTTTTCAGGTCAAACTCAAGCCGTTTATTCAGCGCAGTGACGGCAGTGCCAAAGGCGACTGGGATGTCGGTATCACTATCGATGTGTTAGCGCAGGCTGAGCAGGTTGATGAAATTGTGTTGCTGTCCGGTGATGGCGATTTTGACTTGCTGCTGCAGGCGGTGCGTCAGCGCTTTGCCTGCCGCAGCATTGTCTATGGCGTGCCGGGTTTGACTGCACATGCGCTGATCAACAGTGCCGATCTGTATGAAAAGATTGATGAAAACTTATTGTGCTGATGGAAAACGTGGATACCTCGCCAGATAAAAGTGAGACAAAAGCCGCTCCCTGACGTAATGCCGGCTAACAACCATTTAAGATAACGATGTCTATGAAACTGCAACTTATCAAAGCTGCCGCCCTGGCAGCGACTTTATTACTCAGTAGCTGCACCGGCATTCCTGAAGGCCTGACACCAGTACAACCTTTTGAACTCAATCGGTATTTAGGGGAATGGCACGAAATTGCCCGGCTCGACCATTCGTTTGAACGTGGTCTGACCCAGGTCACCGCCAATTACAGCCTGAACCCGGACGGTACGGTGAAAGTGCTGAACCGAGGTTATTCGGCCGAAGATAACGAATGGGAAGAAGCCGAAGGCCTTGCCAAAATGAATGGCCCGGCCGATCAGGGCCGGCTCAAAGTGTCGTTTTTCGGGCCATTCTACGGCGCTTATAATATTGTGAAGTTAGCGCCGGATTACAGCATGGCACTGATCATCGGGCCAGATTTAACCTACGCCTGGTTGCTGGCACGCAGCCCCAAGCCGGATAAAACCCAGTGTCAGGTCTTTTATGCCGAAGCGACCCGGATTGGTATCAAGCCGGACAGCTGGATCCGGTTATATGCCTGCTGATTATTCCTGAAACAGAAAATAACTGGCAATGCTGCGCCGCGCTGTGTTAGCTAAGTAGCAGCATGTTTTTGTCAGGACCCGCAGATGAAAGTTTCGCACAAAGGTCGTCAATGGTTGTATGCCAGTTGGCTGGGTATCGCTACGTTAACCATGTCCTGGCCTGGCCAGACACAGCAGCCCGCCGCAAGTATCGACGCTATTGTGCAAACCGCGACACAAGGTAAAGCTGCGGCATATTCGGTCAGCATCTCTGATGGCGGCGCCGATTATACTGTGGTGGCAATTTACCCGGTGCGGGACGATGCGCCTGATCAGGGGCAACTGTTAATGGTCACACCCAGTGCCGCCGGTTATAGCGTGAAGCTGGCGGTGCCGCAACAAGGCCAGCTGCCACGAACTGTGGTTGAAGGCATTGACGTTTTTCCGAGCCAGTTTCTGTTGCATTTTTCTGCTTTCGGCGCCTGTGGCGGTGTCAGCACTTCCTATCGCTTTGGCCTGCGTAGCGGCCACTGGACCTTAACCGGCCTGGACCAGATCAGCCGTGACTGTGACAGCAACGGAGAAATAGTGACCGACGCGAAACTGTCAAAAAATCTGCTGACCGGTAAAGTGATCCGGCAGGACTATATCGACGGCAAAGCACAACCTGAGCAAATCAGCACAGAGAAGTTTGGCGTGCTGTTACTGCGTGATTTTGTGCCTTTTGACGCCCGGCATGGCGAGTTGCTGTAGCCCGGTTCAGGCCACGCCATTAAAGCAGAATTGCTGCGCGGCCGGACGCTGGGCCAGTCGTTGTTGATAGGCCGCGAGCAGCGGCAGGTCCGCGCGTGTGGCGACAGGCGTCAGCAGCCAGCGGTTCAGCGATAAACCCAGCAGGATATCAGCCAGGGTGAAATCCTCGCCGCAAATAAAAGCGCCGGTTTTGCCGAGTTCCGCATCAAGGATTTGTAGTTTTTGCTGCCACTGCTGCGTGCTTTGGGTTATCAACGCCGGGTCGGTGCAATCAGCATGCTTACGCACCAGCGCCATAAAGGCATAACGCCAGGCCGGGTTTAATTCACAGGCTTGCCAGTCCATCCATTGTTCCACTTTAGCCATTTGCTGCAAATCGCTGCCAAGTAAGCTTTGATGGCCACTTTTTCGCACCAGATAACGGCAAATGCTGTTGGATTCCCACAGCACAAAATCGCCATCCTGCAATACCGGCACTAAAGCATTGGGGTTGAGCTGGCGAAATTCTGCGGAGTCTATTGGCGCAAAACCGCTACCGCAAGGAATCAGTTCTGCCGGCATATTCAGTTCGGCCAAAGTCCATAACACTTTGCGCACGTTAATTGAGGTCGGTTTGCCGTATAACTTCATCATTGAGTTTATCTTCCTGTGCTTATCGATGGTTATTGGCCGGTGCCGAGGTTGCGTGTCGCCATATACTGCGCCAACAGCTGGCTGTGCGGGTCGGCGCTTTGCCATACCAGCGCGGCGAGATATAAGCATGAGGCCCGGTAAAAATCGCCAGCACTGTGCTTTGATGCAGAATGGCTGCCTGCGGATTGGCGCGCGCCAGATGACCATACAAAGTGCCAAATTCGCCTTCGTTTTCATCCAGATAAAGCGGCAGATGTGTCGCCTGAAAATCAGCACTGATTAAAGTCGCAAAACCATATTGCCGGACAAACTGCAGAATGTCGGCATGATTGGGCATGGCAAAACGGCTGGGGACGTACATCAGTGGTCCTTGTTGATTAAATTGGTGTAGACAGGTTTTGCAGCATAAAGAAGCGCCGGAGACAGATAAAGCAACGGCCAGTAACACATTGTTTCTGCGCAGCAGTCAATGCGTTATGTTGAGGTCTGGCGCGCTGCTAAATACTGCCGGCTAGCCTGATACCGGCTCGTGATGCCGCAAAGTTGCCGCACATAAACGCGACGATGCCAAGGTTTCGCTGAATCAAGAATGTCTAATCTAAAAACACCGGTTTGCCCGACCGGGAAATAGCGGATATAACCTTCTTTCACGTCCCAGCGATCGGTACTTTTATTGCTGGTTTGTTGAAGTTGTTGAAGTTGTTGAAGTTGTTGAAGTTGTTGAAGTTATCGATAGCTGAGAAAACACGGTTTTCAGGATAAATGGGATAACCTGAGGTTTGATTAATATGTTAGGCATACATGAATAAGCCAAGACTTCACACTGCCGCGAATGGTCACGCCGCAATAGATTTTGAAGAGTACGATTCTCCGGAATGGTTTCAAGCTGTATTCCTTTTGGAGAGTGAGCAAGACTTGAAGCGAGCTGGTGAAGCGGTAACGGGTCTAGATGAAGGTATATTGCCGTCGTTTGTCAAAGGAGAAATTTCAATCGAGGCGGGTTGGAATAACTGGTCAGGCAATTATCTTCTATCTGAGTCTAATCATGGCGATGAAGTGATTAAATGGCTGTTTCAAAAGCTTTTGGGTTAGCTAACAAAATGCCTAACAAAGCCATTAAATTTGTTCCGGCCACAAAAATCCACCGGACTGCCTTCGCGTTGCTTCGGCAGCCGATTATGGCGTCGTTAGCTATCTTTGGAGAATGATATGCTTGAGAATGTCGCCGCACTGTTAGATATTGGTGAAAATGCACCACCCGATATTGATTACTTCTTCATGCCTCCGCACCCACTGTGGGTGCCAGACATTGTTCTGAATAAGGCCCATCAGAATCAGGAGTTTTGGCTTG
>CAMLNG010000390.1 GCA_946481195.1 uncultured Chromatiaceae bacterium | reverse complement strand
TACGAATTTGATAAAAAATGTCAACACCTCAGTGCTCGTCTGAGTTTTACTACCCAATTATGGGGCGAAGCCAATGAAGGCATGGCCAATATCAGCTGGACTGATGTTAAGCAGGGCTATTTCAGCGCTATACGCGGCCTGACCATTGGCAGCGGCAAGAAGAATAGCCGGGAGCTGCTGAACGGCAATGGTTGGGTGCAAATCAGTGCCAGCAACACCACCATTCCGGCAGCGGCGATTTATCACAGTGGCCAATGGCATCCGCTGAAACTACAGCAACAGTCTGCCAACAAAGACAGTTTACCGATTTGGCGGGCGGAATTCAGCGTTGCCGACCAGGCGCAACTGATAGCGCTGAAACTAACCACCAGTAATGACTCTGGCACCAACTACAGCACCATTATTCAACACGCCTTTGTCGCCGGTGATCCTAAAGCAGCCAAACGACTGGATCAGGATCAAGACGGGCTGGCCGATTATAAAGATGCAGACGACGACAATGACGGCATCAGCGATATTCTGGAACTGAGTTACCAGATGGATCCGGCCCAAAGTGATTTAACAGGTGATGTCGATAAGGACGGCCTGACCAACCAGCAGGAAATCGCGCTTGGTACCTTACCGTATCAGTCAGACACGGATCTGGATGCGATGCCGGACGGCTGGGAAGTGAAAAATGCGTTGAACCCGCTGCTGACCGCAGATGGTGCTTTGGATGGTGACAAAGACGAGTTAACCAACGCGGCAGAATATAAAGCCGGCACAGATCCGGCCAAAGCGGACTCGGATGCCGACGCTCTGCCGGACGGCTGGGAAGTGAAATACACGCTGAATCCACTCAGTGCAGCAGATGCCGGAACAGATCCGGATAAAGATGAGTTAAACAACAGCGCTGAATTCAAAGCCCAAACGGATCCGACAAAAGCTGACACCGACAATGACGGCATGCCAGATGGCTGGGAAATCAAATTCGGCCTGAACCCACTCAGCGCGTCGGATGCCGGCTCTGATAGCGACAATGACGGTAAAACCGCCTTGCAGGAATATCAGGGCAATACCAACCCGACAGTGGCAGACAAACCGGCAACGAGCGGCAATACCGGCACTACAACGCCGGGCAATAGCGGCAGCGCGGGCGGTGGCAGTCTCGATGGGTGGTGGCTCGGTTTGCTTTTATTAGGCTTCCGGCGCCTTTTGCATCCAAAGGTGTAACTTGAATAAAAAGCAGCCTGCGTCAGTCAGAAATGGCTGATACAGGCATAAAAAAACAGCGCGGCAGAGAACATCTACCGCGCTGATTTTTTGGAATGAAGTGTGAGTCGGCCGTTAAGCCGGGTTCTGTGCTCTGTTGCCAGAGTGGCAATCATTCCTCTAGGACTTACGTCGCCGTAAGCCTCAAGCAACCTACCCGCCCCCAACGCGGGCCGCGCCAAAGGGGGCCTATTTGGTCTTGCTCCGGGTGGAGTTTACCGTGCCACGAACTGTTACCAGTCGCGCGGTGCGCTCTTACCGCACCCTTTCACCCTTACCTGATCCCACTTGCGTGGGCCATCGGCGGTTTGCTCTCTGTTGCACTGGTCGTAGGCTCGCGCCCCCCAGGCGTTACCTGGCACCCTGCCCTGTGGAGCCCGGACTTTCCTCCCCCTGCTTGCGCAGGCAGCGATTGCCTTGGCCAACTCACGGCGCGCATTATACGGCAAAGCCACCGTTTGGCGAGCGACTTTTCATTGTGATGGCGTTGTAGATAAAAAGCCGCACTAAGGGACTATTCCCAGCTCAGTCCCAGCTTATACAACGCATTTTTCTTTTCGCCATGAATTTCAGCCGTCAGCGCAGCGGCTTTTTTCAGTGGCAATTCAGCCATCAGCAAACGCAGGGTCTGCTGGGCGACCGGATTGATATCATCTGCGGCTTTTTCCGCGGGGGGCGCTATCATCAGCACCATTTCACCCTGACAGCGCTGTGGGTCCTCTTCCAGCCAGGCGATGATTTGTGTTGCTGTACCGTGTTCAAAATGCTCAAAAGTTTTGGTCAGTTCTTTGGCCAGCACCAGTTCGCGATCTGGTCCATACACCGCAATCACGTCCTGTAAGGTATCAATCACGCGCCGCGCTGCTTCATAGCAAATCACGGTGCCAACACCTGACGGAATGTCTTTGAGGACCTGCTGACGCTGGCCGGATTTGGCCGGTAAAAAACCGATAAAATGGAATTTATCGGTCGGTAAGCCGGCACAGCACAAAGCGGCGATTAAGGCGCAAGGACCGGGAATCGGCACTACCCGAACGCCAGCTTCACGACACAAACGCACCAGGCTGTAGCCCGGGTCTGAAATCAGCGGCGTGCCGGCATCACTAATCAGCGCGACGTTCTCACCGGCTTTGATTTTTTCCACCAGACTGGCAGCCCGTTGTTTTTCATTGTGGTCGTGCAGGGATAAAAACCGCGCCGAAATACCCAGATGGCTCAGCAACTTGCCGCTGTGGCGGGTGTCTTCAGCTGCCACCCAGGCGACTTCGCGCAGTACCGACACCGCGCGCTGACTAATGTCATCCAGATGGCCTATCGGCGTGGCAACAATATATAAAACGGCTTCAGAGGCAGACATCAGAGCTTCCCGGTGATCAACAGTTAATAACTCAGCAGCCGGTTAAACGATGCATTCATCCCGGCACGCTCTTGGGATGACCGGTCCGGACAAATGGTATAAACTAACGGCCATTCAATCAGCTATTGTACCTGCGCATTGTGAAATCCAGCAAATTCCCGCTTCGTTTAACATCCCTGCTGCTCGGACTTGGGCTGTTGTCCGGCTGTGGCAGCACACCAGCACCGGTACAAACGGTCGCCACAGCCCCAGTGCAACCGGTGCAGGCCGCACCGGAAGAACCAGAAGCGGTTGCTGAGCCGCTGTCAACTGAACAGGCTGAAATCAGCTATCAGCAGGTTGAAAGTGAACCTTTGCCGGTGGCGCAGGACCAGGACGAGCAGTTGCAACGGGACTTGCTGACACAGGCCAAAGCTGCGCTCGCGACCGATCCCAAACGCACACTGGCGATTAGTTATCAGTTACAGCATTCGCTGTACAGCCAGATCCGCGCGCAGAACCACTTACCCTTATTGCAGGCCGCTATCGCTGACAAACAGCAAGCCCTGACCGAGCAACTGGCCGCACAAGTCAGCCTGACTGATGTGCCAGAAGCGGACCGGCAGGCCTTTGCCCTGGCATTAGCCGGCTATTACCGCCAGCAGGACGACAATGTTCGCGCCACGCAAACTTTGCTGGCGCTCGACGCCTGGCTTGGCAACAGTGCTGACAGCACGGCGCAGGATTTGCTCTGGCAGCAGCTGGTGAAATTATCCGGCGCAGAGCTACAGGAATTAGGCACACAACAACATCCGCGGGCCAAAGCCTGGCTGGAATTACTGCAATTAACCCAGGGCTTTGCCGGCGATCAGCTCGCTATTCAGCAAGCACTGACCGACTGGCAACAACGCCATCCGATGTTACCGGCACTGGATAAACTGCCCAAAGATGTGCAGCTACTTAGTCAAACTCCGGCCTATAACCCTGAACGTATTGCTGTATTGCTGCCATTGTCCGGCCCGCTAAAAAGCCTCGGAGACGCCGTGCAGTACGGGCTGGCTGCAGCGGCCGCCAAACAAAAACGCACCTTAGTTTTTATCGACTCCGCCAAACCGGCCGCCGAACTGCAGGCTGAAGTTGCGGCTGCACAGGTGCAGTTTGTGATAGGACCTTTGCTGCGCGAAGACATCGATAAAATTCAGCAATTACCGGACTGGCAGTGGCCGACGCTGTTTTTAAATGGCAAAGGCGATTTACCGGCAAAACCGGAGCAATATTTCTTTGCGTTAGCCTGGGAAGATGAAGCGACGCAAATGGTGCAGGTATTCCGCCAGCGTCAGTATCAGCACCCGGTGCTGATTTA
>CAMLNG010000389.1 GCA_946481195.1 uncultured Chromatiaceae bacterium | reverse complement strand
TCCTCGGCCCTGGCGATAGCCTCGTCCGAATAGGGCACGCCTTCCATGCGCAGCTGGTTAATCCGGTCAATCAACACTATGGCGTTATTCACCACAATACCGGCCAGCATAATCAGGCCGATGAACACAATCACCGAAATCCGCGTATCCGTCAGCCACAGGCCAAGCACAGCACCAGCGCCGGCCAGTGGCACTGTGAACAGAATCAATAGTGGCTGCAGCAGGTTTTCAAACTGCGAGGCCATCACCAGATACACGAGGAAGACGGCCAATGCCAAAGCGATCATCAGTGAGTTATAGCTGCGCTCCATCTCTTCGCTTTGCCCTACCAGACTGGCGCTAACGCCATAAGGCAGCTGTACTTTTTGCAGCACCTGACGGGCGCTCTGGGTGGCCTGCTCTAAATCGCCATATGCCAGGTTCGCACTAATGACCGCGACTCGTTGCTGACCAATCCGGGTGATTTCACTGGGACCAATTTCCCGGCTGATGTTGGCAACCGCTGACAGTGGCAATGGAGACGCACTGCCCGGATTGATAATAATCTGCGCCAGTTCCTGTTCTGAGTTGCGGTATTGCTCGGCCAGCCGCACGCGGATATCCACTTTACGGTCCTGAATGCTGTATTGCCCTGCCACTTCACCACCGACATAGTTTGCCACGCGCTTGGCCACATCCGAAGCGGTCATGCCCAGTTGCGACAACCGTGCATGGTCAAAATGTAAGGTGATTTCCGGCTGGCCACTACGCAGGCTGGATTTGATGTCGGTAAACCGGTTCTGAGCATCCAGGGCCCGCACCACTTGCTCTGCAGCAGCTTTGAGATTACCCAAATCATGGCCGGCCAGTTCAATTTCCAGCGGTGTCGAGAAACTGAATAACTCAGGCGTATCAATTTTGGCTGTCACTTCCGGCATACCAGCGACGGCGTCGCGCATTGCCTGCATCACTTGCTGTTCATCAGTTGCGGTCGAACCAGCTTTTAATACAATATTCAAACGGCCCCAGTGACTGCCACCGATGCTCGGATCAACAGTCATTTGCTGACCGGTGCCGGCCTGCGCATAAGTGCGTTCAACCTGGCTTTGTTTGGCCGCGACTGTTGCCAGTTGTTTCAGCGCTTTGTCCGTATGCTCAATCGCAGTACCGACCGGCAGATGTAATTCCACATAAAACTCGCCCTGACTCATGCTTGGGATCACGTCAAAACCTAAACGTGGGATCAGCGCATAACAGGCTAAGGTGACCGCAATAGTTGCCACCAGCATAGCGCCACGGGCGCGCAGCACCCAGGCTAAAGTCCGGCGGTAACCGCGCTCCATCGCCACAATAATGCGTTGAATGAAATTCACCAGCGGGCCGAACAGCAGTGCACAAACTTTACAAATCAGGCGCCAAACTAAAGTCCATAGCGTGATCACGCCGGAAATCAACACAGCGATAAAACGAAACACTAACCGCAGTGGCAGCGTCAGCCAGTATTTCCAATTTTTCACCACAGCCACTGGCGCTGCGTCAGTGACAACCGCCGCCTCTGCAGAGCCAACCCGCTCACGTGCTGCCATCGCCGGGATCAGCGTTAAGGCCACTAACAACGAAGCCAACAAAGCGTAAGTGACGGTTAAAGCCTGATCTTTAAACAGCTGACCAGCCACACCTTCCACAAATACCAACGGGAAAAATACTGCGACTGTCGTTAAGGTTGAAGCAGTGATCGCCATCGACACTTCACTGGCGCCTTTTTTCGCCGCGTCCATCGGCGACAGGCCTTGTTCGCGATAACGCGAGATATTTTCCAGCACGACTATCGCATTATCCACCAGCATACCGATAGCCAGCGCAATGCCACCGAGGCTCATAATGTTCAGACTGATATTCTGACTGTGCATCAGGTTAAAAGTCGCGATGACTGACAGCGGAATGGAAATAGAGATGACTAACGTGGTCCAGACGTTCCGCAGGAACAGATAAATCACCAGCATCGCCAGCAAACCACCTTGCCAGGCCGACGATTTCACTTCATTGATCGCATCGCTGATAAAAGTCGACTGGTCGTATACCAGCGTCAGTTCATAGCCGGTTGGCAGGTTCTTTTTCAGGTCATCCAGCCGGCTTAACAGCGTTTTTGCCACTTGTACTGTGTTGGCATCACCTTCTTTGTAAATTGCAATTTCAATGGCTTCTTTACCATTGACGTAAGTAATACTGTTGCGGTCAACAAAGGCATCACGCACTTCGGCGATATCAGACAAACGAACATGACTGCCATTGACGGTAGCGATATACAGGTTGCGCATTTCATCGAGGGTGGCGAACTGGTTGATTGTCCGGACTAAATAATCATGGGCGGCAGTTTCAAGCCGGCCACCGGATTGGTTGATATTTTGTTCAGTCAGCCGCGCATTAACGGTTTTGATGTCCAGTTTCAGCTGTGCCAGTTTTTCATTGTCGATCAGCACCTGAATTTCCTGGGTCAGACCACCGTCCGGCCGCACCGCGGCAACGCCGGTTAACGACTCTAAACGACGGCGTAAATCTTCTTCCGCAAAAGTCCTTAAGGCCACCTGCTGAGCGCTGGTTAAGCCTTGAGGCGCATCGCTGCGGGTTAATGCCAGCCGGACTATAGGGTCCAGATTCGGATTAAAACGCAGTAACAAAGGCTTTTTGATATCCAGCGGCAGCAACAGCACATCGAGCTTTTCCCGCACTTCGAGGCCAGCAAGGTCCATGTCAGTGCCCCAGTCAAACTCCATAATTACGTCGGAACGACCGGCGCGCGACACCGATTCCACTTTACGGATGCCTTTAACAATCCCGACGGTTTCTTCAATTGGTTTACTGACCAGTTGCTCGACTTCAGCAGGCGCTGCACCGGCATATTCAGTGCGGATAGTTAAGGTTGGATAAGACAAGTCCGGTAACAGATTGACCGCTAAGCGCGACATCGCGACCAGACCAAACAACATGATCCCGAGGGTAAACATCCAAATCGTGACCGGACGGGCCACCGCGACATTGACCAGTTTCATAAGCACATTCCTGTTGTATTTTTTTATTGGAAGGACGGGAAGCGTGGCCGCTTCCCGTGTCGGCTGGATTAGCTGTTGCTGGCAATCACGGTCACAGCGCTGGCATCTTTCAGGCTGGCCTGACCGGCAGTGACGACCTCGTCACCGGCACTGATACCGTCCGTGATTTCTACCATGGCGTCATTCTCATAACCGGTTTTTACGGTTTTACGTGCGACTTTGCCATCTTTGACGACAAACACTGAACTGCTGTTGTCCATCGCCAACACGGCGCGTTTTGGCACTAACAACGCATCAGGCTTAGTGTCATATTGCAGTTCGATTTGTGCAAACATGCCGGCTTTTAAGGATAAATCATCGTTTTGCACGCCAATGGTGACACGGGCTGTACCCGTGGTCGCATCTACTACCGGTGAAATGCGGATAATTTTGGCTTGCAACTGCGGCAAACCGGCAAAATTCAGATAAGCCGTCTGGCCTACTTTGGCGCGGCTTAACTGATGTTCCGGCAGATTAATCACCGCTTCCAGATACTGCTGGGATACCACGTGAAACAGCGCTTTTGATGAGAATTCTGTGATTAATTGACCCACTTTGGCATAACGACGGGCAATGACGCCGCTGATCGGTGCGACGATTTTGGTATCGCGCAGCGCCAGTTCCTGCATCCGTACTGAAGCGTCCAGCGATTCCACCTGCCATTTCAGCTTGTCGTAAACGTCGGTACTGACCAGTTTGCGCTGGTGCATTTTCTCGACGCGTTCTAATTCACTTTTCAGCTGGCCCAAATCAGCTTTGCCTTTGGCAAGCGCGAGTTGCTGACGCTCTGTATCTAAAGTGGCAAGCACCTGACCGGCCTGCACGTGGTCACCTTCTTCAACCAATAAAGTTTGAACTATGCCGGTTGCTTTGCTGTTCACTTCAGCATCAGCTTTG
>CAMLNG010000388.1 GCA_946481195.1 uncultured Chromatiaceae bacterium | reverse complement strand
AATACTTCCCGGAGTTTATATGCCAGCAATAGCGTCTACCCCGATCCCGCCTTATTATGCGGTCATTTTTACTTCCCTGCGGACAGATGGTGATCACGGTTATGCCGAGATGGCCACCAGGATGGTTCAGCTGGCAGCTGAGCAACCGGGATTTATCGGGATCGAGTCTGCCAGAGAAGGGGTAGGTATCACTGTTTCATATTGGCGTGATCTTGAATCCATCAAGCAATGGAAAGCCAATACTGAGCATTTAGTCGCGCAAAAGTTAGGTCGCGAACAATGGTATACCAGTTTTAAAACACGGATTGCCAAAGTTGAGCGAGACTATGGTTTTTAACAAGACCAGTCAGCAACGGCCACTGCGTGGCCTAGAGCACCATATAGTTTAATAAGCGAACAGCAGAGCAGCCTGAAATTGCCTCAGGCAAGGCGACACGGCGAAGGAATAGTGGTGCTCTTTCGAGCTGTGGCAACGCCGCATGAGGCAATTGCAGGCGCTCCCGGACGGGCGATAGCAGAATGGCCGCATGCGGCGTTAAATTTTCTCGCTTTAGAACCACTAAAGCTTCAAAAATCTGCCTTGCCTGCGGCCATTCTGCTTATCGCTGCTGCCGCTTTTTTAAACTATATGGTGCTCTAGACATTAACCCGCAGCGCGGCTTTGCGCACAAACTTTGGTAGCGAGGTATCACATGGACACGGCCTTAACTCGTCTGCTCGCTGCCTTCGAGACGCACTCGGTTGCGGGGATCCGGGCCAGCCTGGATTCTGGTCTGGACGCCAGAATGTTGATTGACGGGAAGTCGGCAGTCAATCACCTGATCGAGATGTACTATCGGTCAGATCGTTTTCCGGCATGCCTGCGCTTACTGCTGGAGCGAGGCGCCGGGTTGGACGACCCGAAGCTTGCCGCGGTTCTGTTGAACGATCCTGCCGGCATCGAGGCCGCGGTAAAAGCGGATGCATCACTGCTGCAGTACAGAACGTCTCTGGTCTGCACCTTCACACCACTGGTGGGCGTCACCTTGCTGCATGTGGCCGCCGAGTACGGCCACCTTGCCGCGGCTGCAAAGCTGCTGGAGCTTGGCGCGGAAGTTGATGCCAGAGCCGCGGTCGACGAGTTCGGCCTGAACGGTCATACCCCGCTGTTTCATACGGTCAACTCCAATGACAATAGGTCTGCGCCGCTGATGAGGTTGCTGTTGGCCGCCGGAGCCCGCGCCGATCTGCAGCTGCAGGGAATCACTTGGGGCAAGGGTTTTGAATGGGAGACTACGTGCTTCGACGTCACACCAATTTCCTATGCGCAACTTGGTTTATTACCGCAGATGCAGCGCACCGAGCAAGATTGCTACGCCAATGTGGCAGAACTGCTGCAAGCGTCTGGCCGCGCAGTTCCACCACTGTGCAATGTTCCCAACCGCTATCTCGCACAGTGATGCCAAACAACTTGCGCAAACCGACCTGCTACGGCAGACGCTGTAAGTTGCCGCAGGGATCTTAACTACCAATTCCTGTTGTGGCGGCGAGGCAGGGATGCTGACGAGTCGCTGCATATTCTGCGCTTGGTTTTGCCACTGTCTGGCCGTCGTGATGGCTGTAACGGCACAAAAGTGCAAACGGAAATTGCGAACTCTGTTTCTTTTTTGATAGTCTTTAGTTTACTGTTTGTTTACAGTTTCCGCTCAGCGGCTTGCGCGCATGCGCGGGGCGTCAGATGAAAATAAGGCCAACATGAAAAACAAGCATATCGAAATTTTTGTCGAGTACCTGCGGCTACTTTCGGGCTTGCTCGACAAGATCGAGGCACATGTTGCCGGTGATGAAAGTATCCTGCATGAACGGCTGAGCCCTGATATGTTCCCGCTTTATGTTCAGGTCGAGATTGTGGCCAGTTTCGCCTTAAGGTCCTGTTGTCCTATTGCCGGCGTCGCGGTCCAGTCGTACAGCCGTGCGGTGAAGTCATTCGCAAATCTGCAGGCGCAACTTGAGGATACCGTCAACTATGTGGCAAGTTTGGCCGAAAAGCAGAGCAACCTTGAAGTCGTGATTGACGATATGGCCGGCCCGGCGCCGATTTCAATGCAGGCGGAGGATTTTCTGCTGCGTTTTGCCTATCCAAATTTCTATTTCCATCTGGGGATGGTGTATGCCATTGCCCGGTCTCGCGGCGTACCACTGAGCAAAGGCGACTTTGATGGGCTGCATCAGTATCCGCCGGGTTTTTCTTTTGAGCGGACTGGTGCCTGACCATTCGCTGAAATATCGCGCTTTTTGCGCGTTGGACAGTTTTATTGATGCATGGAATGCAAATGAAAAAAGTAAGAATAGCTATAGTTTTTTTACCATTGGTGTTGTCTTCTTGCGGTGGTTCTGAAGGCAGTTCAGCCAATGGCACTTCAACAAATGATTTTCAAATAAAATTATCCAGTAC
Organism: uncultured Chromatiaceae bacterium; assembly: GCA_946481195.1. The sequence continues at coordinate 1,539 of CAMLNG010000388.1, read as the reverse complement.
ATCCTGGATCAAAGAATGTTCTGTGTACAATAAATTTCAGAGCGGCGAATTAAAAGATGCATGGAACGTCAGGATCAAACTAAGTATTGATGCTGCGCTGAACGCCACTTACCGCACCGAGTATTTTCATCCAACTGATACAGCCTGTAAGTCAGTGATGTTTGATCACTTTGATATCTCTACATTTTCTATCAGAGGTAGAATCATCAGCGATGAGAGTATTGATGCGAATGGTCTGGATGAAAAATTTACTTATAGTTCAGGCAACCGGGAGATCCCGTCGAATTACACTTTAATATACGTCGATAGTGAAAAATTATATTTCGGCCAACAAACTGCTAAAAACTCTGGGAAAACACCTGAAACAAGGCATTCATCAATTTCCCTGAATGATTATTTCAGGAAAGTTATCAATTAAAATACTGACCAGCCAATCTTTTCAGGCCTTGATAGACGCGGCAAACACCAAAGGTCAACAGCCATAAGGACAGAAGGTTGAAACAGGCACTAAAAGTCATAGGCACAGGCATTGTTGTGTTTGCTGTTGTTGTAGCCATTGCGCTGTATGTCATTGCCGATGCTATGTGCCAAAACGAAGTGCTTTCTGACGAGCGCTCGCCGGACGGGAAATACCGGGTAATTAAATTTCAGCGCGACTGCGGTGCAACTACTGACTTCAGCACTCAGGTCTCAGTGATCCCTGCGTGGTGGTACTTGAGAAATGTCAGTGGCAATCTGTTTGTGGCAGACACAGACCATGGCAAGGCGCCCTCTGGTGCTGGCGGCGGCCCGCAGGTTCGGGTGGAGTGGATGTCACCCTCCATGTTGTTAGTGTCATACCATCCGGATGCACGTGTATTTAAATCGGAGTCTGCCGTTGGTAACGTCAGTGTCAGATATAAAGTCATAGATAACGTTATAAATACGTCTGCGGCCAGCAATACGCAGCAGGCGCGCCGCCCCTGAACGCAAAATTATGAATTATCAGAGGTTTTATGGCTATTGCATTAAAGTCACTGGTGGTATGGACCATCATTCTGCTGTTCGCCATTCTGAACGGTATGTTGCGGGTGTCTGTGTTACTGCCGTGGCTCGGTACGCCATGGGGGATGATGCTTAGTGGCGTGCTGTTGTCGGCGATTATTTTCATTGCGGCTTATCTTTCGTTGCCCTGGCTTAGCGCGCGCCACACCCCGACACTTTGGTGCATCGGGTTTGGCTGGTTGGCCCTGACCCTGATTTTCGAGGTCTCGATGGGCCGCTGGCAGGGCCTGTCATGGTCCGTCATGCTCGAAGCCTACACTTTTAACGACGGTAATCTATGGCCTTTGGTGCTGATAGTGATTGCTGTGGCGCCGGTTGCTGCGGCAAAGATCAGAAGCCGGGCGCAACAGGGTTAGCGCTTCATCTGCGCATTATTAAAACAAAGGAATGTATATGAAAAATTTAAAATTTATCCCGCTGATCCTTCTGTTCAGCCCGGTCAGTTTTTTGGCAAACAGTACCAATATCTATGCTGATATTCAGGTGACAGATATT
>CAMLNG010000387.1 GCA_946481195.1 uncultured Chromatiaceae bacterium | reverse complement strand
CAAAAAGCAACCGCAGATTCAGTTGAATGACGGTTTTCCACAGTGAAGGGCCTTCCTGAAACACAAATAACGCGACAGATACGGCCGCTAAGGCAGCCACTAGCAGCAATAGTTGATTGACCAGCCGGCTGGAGAGCCGTTCGGCGCTGATAGCTTCACGAACCCCCACCAACACGTAGATTGCAAAGGCATAACTGGCAAACAGATAACCAAACTCCAGGCCGACCAGTACAGGGTACAAAGCTCCGGTTGAGGGATTTAAAGCTACATGACTGGCCAATAACACTAAGTAGGCCGCATAGCAGCCAAAAGCCACAGCCCAGGATTTCAGATAATGCCGCTGATAAATCCGGAAGAAATACCACAGGATGAAACTCAGGGCGCAGGATAAACCAGCCTGGATCAGGAACAACGAAATGCGGGCCAGTGTCAGTTCAAGGCTCAAGGGGACAGACCAGAGACGAGATATGTAAGCAAAAACTAACACAGCTGAAATGGTTTTGCACTGCTGTTACCGGCATAATTCCACACGATTGTCGGGCTTGAGCTTGAAGGCAATAGGGTTATACTGTCCCCTAACCAATTGATCCAAAGGCGGGAATTACCATGCAATACAATACTTCCGAATTATGTGACCTGTATGCCGACATGATTGATGTGGTTGAACCGATTTTTGCCAATTACGGTGGCCGCCGCTCCTTTGGCGGCATGATCCATACCATTAAATGTTTTGAGGACAATGGCCTGGTCCGGCAAATGCTGTCAGAACCCGGTGTTGGGAAAGTGCTGCTGATCGACGGCGGCGGCTCGGCGCGTCGGGCTCTGATCGATGCAGAGCTGGCAGCTCTGGCTTCCGAAAATGGTTGGGAAGGCATTGTTTGTTACGGCAGTGTGCGCGATGTCGATACGCTGGAAGATTTTGACCTCGGTATCCAGGCAGTGAATGCCATTCCAGTGCGCGCCGATGACCAGGGTTTTGGCGAAACTGACGTGCCGGTCAATTTTGCCGGTGTGACTTTCCTGCCGGAAGACCATATTTATGCCGACAGCACCGGCATTATTCTGTCTGCGGAGCCGCTGGACATTGAGTAACTGGCTACAACGGCTGCAGCGCGCTGATCTGGCCGCCTGGCAGCAACATCGCGACGGCGAAGTGCGGCTCGGTGCCGCCTGGCATTATTTAAATCCATTGTTAGCACTGGAAGATGCACTGGCTGCTGCGGTGCAGCATGGTTGCCGTTTTGCCCTGCTGGGTATTCCCGAAGATATAGGGCCGCGAGCGAACTCAGGTAATGGTGGCGCGGACCTTGGCTTTAACGCCTTTTTAAGCCGTTTTATCAACTTGCAGGCGAATCAGTTTGCTGCAGCCGGCGAATTACTGTTAGCCGGCACTGTGGATTGTCACGACCTGCAGCAACGTGCTGCGCTGCTGGATGCTGCAGATCCGGAGCAACTGACACAACTACGTCAACTCTGCAGTGAGCTGGATCTGCGGGTTTATAACGTGTTGCGGGCAATCTTTGATGCCGGTCTGACCCCGATCGTCATAGGCGGTGGCCACAATAATGCACTCCCCATCTTACAGGCGCTGGCCAGCCACGCCGGTCAGCCTGTTGATGCGATTAATCTGGACCCACATTGTGATTTTCGTCTGCTGGAAGGCCGGCACAGCGGCAATGGCTTCAGCTATGCGGCAAATGCTGGCTGGTTACGGAAGTACTTTGTGCTGGGCTTGCATGAGCTGAAAAACTCCACAGCAGCACTGCAGCAATTGACAGCCGCAGGCGCAGGTTATTGCAGTTATCAGCGTATTTGGCAGCGCCGCCAGGTAACACTGGCGCAAGCCGTTGATCAGGCTATTGATTTTGTTGGTGCTGATGAGAACATCCCACTGGGGATTGAGCTGGATACCGACAGTATCAGTGGCATGCCGGTCAGTGCCTATACTAATTGTGGTGTAACTGTGGCGGATGCCGAGTTTTATGTCTGGCAGCTGGCGCAGTTACCAAGGGTGCGTTACCTGCATCTGGCGGAGGCTGCGCCAGCCCAACATCCGGCGGGGCTAAAAGCCGGCATGAATGAAGCGGGCCAGGTCTTGTCAGCTTTGGTGCTGGCCTTTGTTCAGGCCAAAGCGGCACAGCACTAAACAGTGCTTTGATAAAACCGTTTAGCCCAGCGGCTGATGAAACTGATGTTGCCGCATCCAGGCAGGCAACCCGGCTAGTGCAAAGGGTTGGCTGAACAAAAATCCCTGTGCACGGATGCAGCCCATCCGTGCCAGTTTCTCCGCACTGAGTTGCTCCTCAACACCTTCTGCCACCACGTCTAACCGCAAATTTTTTGCCAGGTCAATAATGGCACCGGTGATAGCAACCTGCGCGTCCGATTTATGCATACCGCTGATAAACTGCGCATCGATTTTGACCTGTTGCAACGGAAACTCCCGCAGCATACCGAGTGAGGTATAACCGGTACCAAAATCATCCAGCACCAGCACCAACCCCAAAGCACGCAGACGTTGCAGCATCGGCAACATGGCTTGCGGATCTGCCATCAGCGCTTCTTCTTTCAACTCCAGAATCAGTTGACCGGGTTTAACCTGATGCCGCGCCAGTAACTGCTGAATATGTTCTACAAGTTCAATCTGCAATAAGTCGCTGCTGCTGATATTCACCGCCAGCTGCAACACAATCCCCTCTTTTTGCAGCGTAGCCAGCATCTGAACCGCCTGTTGCAGTACCCAGCAGGTGAGCGGAAACATCAGTCCCATTTGTTCCGCCAGCGGAATAAACTGCTTCGGTGCCAGCAACCCCTGAACCGGATGCGCCCAGCGTAATAATACTTCAGCCGCAACCACCTGCCGGTCCGGTAACAACACCTGAGGCTGCACATCTAACTGTAATTGCTGCGCAGCGATCGCCTGTTGTAATTCGGCCATCATCGCCAGCTTGTCCGGCGTCGTCGCTGACATTTCGTGTTGATAGACCGGCGAATCTGCAGGGCTAAGCAGCCGTTGCTGCAGTGCCAGATGGGCTTTCTCCACCAGCTCAGTAAAATCCTGGCCATGTTGCGGATACAAACTAATCCCGGACAGAATGCGGTAATCGACGGCACAACCCCGCAGCAGCAGCGGTTCAGCGATTTGTTGCTCCAGTTGATGAGCCAGATAACCGGCCTGATGCTGTTTACCCTGCTGGTCAACCAATAACAGGAAATCAACGCCGCCAAGATGAGCAACATAAGCATCGGCACTACTGAGCGCCAGGATGCCCTGATGAGCGCCAGCCGCCTGATTGAGCCGCCGGGCGATTTGACTCAGCACGAGATTAGCGTGACTGTAGCCAAGTAATTGATTCACACGTTCAAACTGGTCGATTTTCACTAGCACCAGTGCCAGTTGCGCCTGAGGCCGGCTAGTGATAAAAGTCAGAAAATCCTGCTTAACCAGCCACTTATTCGGTAAGCCACTGATCTCGTCGTGCAATAAATGGAAAGGGGGTTCATAGCCCGCGGGGACAGGCATTGGCCGGCGGGCGCGCCACCATAAGCTGGTGATAAAAATACACAGCAGCGACAAGCTGATAAAACCGGCCATCACCCACCAGGGTAAAGCGCCGTCCTGCGTCGCGGCAGCAGCGGGTACAGTGTACAAACACGCAACAACAACCAAACTCCAGCGCATAGATCCAGTACCTGAGGAGTGCGTATGCGCTGAGCTTACGCTTTTTTGTTTCGTTGTAAAGTCAACGCAGTGCTGTCAGTGACTGCAATTTCCCGGCAACCATCAGCTGCTTCAGCGGATTGACGCCGAACTGGTAACAGAGTTCAGCCGGCTGACTGATCTGAAACAAGGCCAAATCTGCCCGCAAACCGGTTTTGAGCATACCCCGGTCGGACAGCCCAAGTGCTGTTGCTGCATGACGGGTGACGCCGGCCAATGCTTCTGCCGGCGTCAGGCGGAATAACGTGCAGGCCATATTCAGCATCAGCGGCA
>CAMLNG010000386.1 GCA_946481195.1 uncultured Chromatiaceae bacterium | reverse complement strand
CGCCGGCAAGCCCTGACAGCGTTTGGCGCGCTGAACAAACCGGTAAAAGCGTCTTACCGCAGCCGGCAATGTCAGAAACGGAATTGTACGACCAGCCGGTTTAGATCCTGCGCCCGGCCCTGCATGCCATCAATCAGCTGCAACGCACTGCCCGCTTCCTGACTGGAATTTGATGCCAGCGAGGCAACTTCACGAATTTGCTGCAGCATCTGGCTTAAAGTTTGTGCCTGTTCTGAGGTGGCATTAAACATTCGGTTAATTTGCTCAACCACCGATTTGATCTGATCCTGTACCGCAGCCAATGCGCTCCCCGACAGCTCACAGGCTTGCATACTCTGATCAGCCAATAATACTGATTGTTGCATTTGCTGATGGGATAACCGGGTTTCCTGCTGAATTTCGGCAATAACCGCGGAAATTTCAGCAGACGAGGATTCGGCCCGCTGCGCGAGATTCCGCACTTCTTCCGCCACCACGGCAAAACCACGCCCCTGCTCCCCGGCGCGTGCAGCTTCGATAGCTGCATTCAGCGCCAGTAAGTTGGTTTGCTCAGCAATACCGCGGATCACGCCGACAATCTGATCAATTTTTTCCGCTTTAGCTGTCAGCTGCTCCAAAGCACTGGCAGAACGGTGCACTGTGTCGCTCATTTGCTGCATCTGGCTGATAGTGCCATGGATGGCTGCATTACCTTGCAATACCGCACTGGAAGTTTGCTGTGACTGTTGCACCACAATACCGCATCGATCCGCGATATCCTTCGCCGAATGGTCAAGTTGCTGCATCGCGCTGGCAAGACCGGCACTATGTTGCTCTGTATCTTCGGCTTCCTGTTTCAGGTGCTGCGACAAATGCTGGCTTTGTGAGCTGGCGTCAATCAATACCTGCGCGCTGTGGTGAATATCCTGGACAATGTGCTGAATTTTGCCGGCAAATACATTGAAGTTTTCGGCGATCCGCCCAAGTTCGTCATCGCTTTTCACTTCGAGCCGGCGGGTTAAATCGCCATCACCGCTGGCGACATCATGTAAGTTTTTCGCGACCTGATGTAACTGAGCCAGCATGCCTTTACGCACATAGGTGCCAATCAGCACTAACAACACTAAGGTGATGCCGCCGGTGATCAGCAACAATCTCGCGACATAACCCGACGTTGCCGGCCCCTGTGCCACAATTTCGTCAGTGCTGGTATCCAATGCCTGCTGCAGATCACTTAATGCTGCCACAAGAGTCGTGCTGGCCGACCGGTACTGCACCTGGTATTCCTGCATTTTCACCAGCGCATCCAGCGTTGCCTGGACATGTAGTTTATGCTCATCAAACAATTGCAGATAAGCATCTCCCAGTGTAGCCCCGGCAAAATGTTTCGGTGCGGCCATGGTAAACAGCCCTGTTGCCACCAAACCATCAACGGCGTCTTGCTGAAACGCGATTGAATCCTGCAGTTCTTTCAGTAGTTCAGCTTTTGGCCCCTGCCGTTTTATTTGCTCCAAAAAATATAATTGCCGGAAAAACCCAATATTGGCTTCCATCCCGCCATCGGCGGCATCCCATTTACGTTGCAGCCCACCTTCCCAGCTAATTGCCTGACGCGGCGCCTGTGTCAGCGTCTCAACCTGACTGTCCCCCACCTCTTCAACAATCTCACCGATTTCAACAATTTGGGCCACAGTTTTGTCAAGACCGGATAATTCCTGACGGTATAGGTTAAATTGCTCAGTCAGCTGCTGCTGTGTCTGGACAAACTGGGCCAGTGCAGCCTGCAGTTGGCGCAGCAAATCGGCCTGCGGTAGAGGATTCTTTGCCAACACACTGATTGTCTTTGCCAGTTGCTGGTCACGCTGTGACATTGCCGAAGCATCAACCGGCAATCCCTGCAGTAATTGCTCCATTGAAAACAACTGCTCATCGACCAAACGCACTGCCGTGCCGGAATTTTCCATTGCCGGCCATGCCTGCTGGACTGTACGGGCCAAAACCTGCCCTTGTTGCTGATTTCCCCACCAGCCGACACCGGCTATCGCTACAAACAAAGTAAAGATAAGCCAAAGCCCGTAATTCGCTTTTTGCCGCAATGTCATAATGTTCTCCCTTCAGAATTGCGCGACCAGCCGCAGCGTGGTCACCAAACTGGCATCCAACGCCGGATCAATATGCTGTATCCATTGCAGACCAGGCTGCAGTTGTACTGTTGGGCTGACTGACCATTGCCAGTACCCTTCCATCATTTGCTCAGATTGCCGGTCCTGTGCCGTCACAGTGCTGTGCATCAGCCCCAGCTGATGTCCCTCCAGCGGCAACTGCCAGACCAGCCCAACCATCCGGTGTTGGTGCAGAACATCCACGTCGTCATTCAGGCCTGACCAGACAGCGAACAACATCAATTGGTCGCTGACCTGGTGCTGGTGATTCAGATACCAACCAGAAATCGCCCTTAACTGTTGATCATTCAACGTGGTCCAGTCACCGTGATGGTGCCAGTAGCCATAAGAAGTCCGGCTAATTGCCGTGACATAACGGCCTTCAGCGACCATAAACTGCGATGAAAAATTCGTATGGTCTTGCCCGGCAAACAAACCAGCCATCCATTGAAAACCATGCTCAGGTTCGTAAAAAACACTGCAGGATGCGGCCGGATCATAATAAGTCGGTAACGCAATGGCTGTGGGCGTAATGCCTAAAGGCGGCGAGATGAAGCCGCCGGCCACCGGCACAAAAGCAAATTCCAGATTCGCATCAACCTGACCACATTTAAGCCGGCTGTTGTCGTCAAATTTATATTGCACATAAAGTTCATAGATTTTACTGAACTGCGCCGCATCGATATTGGAGATGCCCTGGATATTGCCGGTCAGCAATTCACCATTGCGGCCACGAAAGGCTTTCAGACTGGAAGCGACCAGCCATTGCGATCCGGCCTCCAGCTGCAGATCCCAGGTAAACAAAGCCCGTGAGGCCTGGGACTGTTGATCCTGATAACCGGATAACCATGAATTATCATTGATCACACTGAATTGCTGACTAAAATCAGCACCGATGGTAGCAGCAGAAAACGACAAACAGCCACAAAACGAAATGAATTTTCCCGTCAATTGCGCACCTCCGTGTTCCTGCTTGTTCAAAGGTATAGAAAGCAGGTAGCGGGCTGTCAAAGTACTGATAAAAAAACAAAAAGCCGCATAATGCGGCTTTTGACTGGACGAAACGAAGTTATGGAGCTACCCGCAGTCAGCATGACCGCAGTTATGATGCCTTTGCTGATACCGGCCGGCGATTTAGATCCGGTAAATAAGGCGAACCGCAGGCTCTGACCTGATAACGGTAACCATAAGGCTGCTGCGGATCCGGCGTGATCACCAGTACTTCGAAGTCGTTCAGATGTACCAGATGTTCTGCGCCCTGCATCACACACTGCGATTTACTCAGACTTTCAATCTGATATAAAAACCACGCCACTGAGCGGTTAATCCAGCGGACTTCCGGGTTAATGCCAGATAAACCCGAGATCTCCCCGCCAAACATTTTAACTTCGGGCTCAGTTTGTTCATTATCATCGCCAGGTTCTGTTCGCTGGGCTACTACAGCCTCTGCAGGCTGAACCTGTGCCGCTGATGACTCTCGGAACAAATCAATCGCCGCAGTGTCGCCAGTGACATACCCCGTCATCGCCGCGCCCATGTAAGTGAACACCACCGGCAGAAAACATAAGCGGGCGGCCAGTGACAATTTCGGATAACTGCCATCCTGCAAATGATGGCTGCGCACACCCAGCGGACGCAGCATCACCAACAACATTAATTTGATGGTATGCAGCACCAGGTAAGCGGACAACAACACAAAGGCCAGCAGGAAACTCCAGAACGGCGCTAACAGCATCAGCGTCAGATTGACGCTGAATGGCACCACTTCCGGCCGCACGCCAATCAGGTTGTTGACCGAACTGTCCGCCAGCGCAAAGCAGAAATTCGCCAGCACCGGCGCGCCGGCGCAGGTCGCGCAGGGCGAGCCG
>CAMLNG010000385.1 GCA_946481195.1 uncultured Chromatiaceae bacterium | reverse complement strand
AGAGATTTGGGATATAGACCCGAATAAACATCAGGCTGGCCTGGTGGTGCATACCGCCGGTTGGCCATTAGAACAAGGCACCTCTGGCGGCGGTTATCTGTATCATGCAGAGAATAATCAGGTCGTCGTAGGCCTCATCATCGACCTGAACTACAGCAATCCACATTTAAGCCCGTTTGATGAGTTCCAGCGCTATAAACACCATCCGGTGATTGCGCAGTATCTCAAAGGCGGCAAACGCGTTTGTTACGGCGCCCGCGCTATTGCTAAGGGCGGCTTGAACAGTCTGCCGAAGATGACCTTCCCTGGCGGTTTGCTACTTGGCTGTGACGCCGGCACGCTGAATTTCGCCAAAATCAAAGGCAATCACACGGCGATGAAATCCGGCATGCTGGCGGCCGAAACCGTTTTTGAAGCGCTGAGCCGTGGTGATGTTGGCGGCGAAGACCTGCAAAGCTTTAAAGGTCGTTTTGAACAAAGCTGGTTATTTGATGAGTTATACCGCTCGCGCAATTTTGGCCCGGCCATGCACAAATTTGGTTCCATCCTGGGCGGCGCCTTTAACATGGTCGACCAGAACTGGTTTGGCGGCAAACTGCCATTTACGCTCAAAGATAACAGCGTCGACCATGCCTGCCTGAAGCCCGCTTCAGTGTGCGCCAAAATCGATTATCCCAAACCGGACCAACAGCTGAGTTTTGACAAACTATCGTCAGTGTTTTTATCCAACACCAACCATGAAGAAGAACAACCCTGTCACTTACAACTGATTGACAGCACTATTCCAATCAAAGTGAATCTGGCGATATACGACGAACCGGCGCAGCGCTACTGCCCGGCTGGTGTCTATGAAATTGTCGGACAGGACGCCGGTGAGCCACGTCTGCAAATTAATGCGCAAAACTGCATTCATTGTAAGACTTGCGATATTAAAGATCCGTCACAGAATATCCGCTGGGTCACGCCGGAAGGCAGTGGTGGTCCGAACTACCCGAATATGTAAAACCGATGAAGGCAGCGTAAGCTGCCTTTTTCCTGTCGGATTACACACAATCCGTATCCACAGAGTCTATGCAGTAAAGCTGCATTTACCGCGGCATCTGTTGAAATTCGGCCTGAACTCAGTATGATCGGCATTTTTCCCGTTTCAGGACTATGTTATGGCCTTCTCCGCCGCTATGTTGTATGCCGCTGCTGCGGTCTCTGCCCCACACGATAACTTCAACGCCACCTTGTGGTATCAGACGTCAGCGGAGTTTCGCGCCAATAGTTTACAGACATACAAAATGGCCAGTTTAACGCTAAAAGAAGCGCTGACTGACAAAAACTGGTCGGCATTACCGACCCAAACCAGCGATTTCCAGCAACTACCACCGGCCATTATTGTCGATATCGATGAAACCATTCTGGACAACTCACCAGCCGCAGCTCAGGCCATTCTGGAACAGGACCACGGCTTTAACGGCAAACGCTGGGACAATTGGGTCGCCTTAGCCAAAGCCAAAGCAGTGCCGGGCGCTGTCGACTTTCTTAATCTGGCAGCGTTAAATGGTGTGACAGTGCTTTACATCAGTAACCGTGAATGTGCACCAAGAGCTCAGGTCAAAGACCAGTGCCCGCAGAAAACCGATACACTGAAAAACCTGCAGGCGAGCGGCATCAAGCAAGTGGATGCCAGCCAGCTTTGGCTGAAAGCTGAGCAAAAAGACTGGACCTCAGAGAAAGAAAGCCGTCGGTTAAAAGCAGCACAACAATATCGGGTCATCATGCTGGTGGGCGACGATTTTGGCGATTTCCTGCCGCAGGTAAAAAGTAATATTACTCCCGCCAAACGCTTTGAGCTGGTGGAGAAGTATCAGACATACTGGGGTTCGCGCTGGTTTATGCTGACCAACCCGACCTACGGCTCCTGGGAAACGATACTACAACAGCCAAAACAACAATATCTGCAGGGATTTTAATCATTTGCGGGTCAGTTGCTGGCCCGCATGCACTCGCGCCGTAAATTTTTCCGCCTGTAACACCGCAGACTGTTGACTATCATCCGGCAACACGGTGCAATACAAAGTTGAACGGAATCGCCTGAGGCTTATGGTCGCAGGCTGAACAAAGTGACTGACTGAGCGGAGCAACAACGATGAATGATGCCATAGTGCTTGAGTTTGACTGGCAATTTGCCGGCAAACACCATTCCGTACGTTTGTTGCTGGATGAAAAACCGCTGACGATCGGTCGTGATCCGTCAAATCTGCTGGTGCTCAGCGACAGCAGTGTATCGAGACAACACGCTGAAATCACCTTAACGGCTGCAGGCCCGGCAATTCTCGACAAACAGTCCCGCTTTGGTACACAGCTTGAACAACAATTGCTCAGTGCACTGCATCATGCCGTACTGCCTGAGTATTGTGAACTCTATTTTGGCCGGCAGAAGGTGCAGCTGCGTTTCGAAGCGTCACAACAGCACGAGCTGGATTTTGCTGAGCTGGCATTACAGGATTTGCAGCAGCGCTTCCATAAAATGCGGCAACAAAGCCTCAGCACATTACAGCAGCTCAGCCAGTCACCTGCTCTACTGGATAGATTACAACAAGAGCTCAGTGCCCAATTCAGTGAATTGCAGCAGGCCGCCATGCAATGGACACTGCAAAATAGTCTGTTGCAACGCTTAAATACGCTGGTCCACCATACACAAGGCTATCTGGTCCTGTTAGAGCACACAGTACCGATGATTGGCGAGGTGATTGGTGCCGACCGCGGGTTTGTATTGATGTACGACCGGCGCGAGTGCCGTTACCAGCTGCATAGCTGCTGGAATTATCCGCAAGTCATGCAGCTTCACAGTGACAACCCCGAAGTATTTTTTAGCCAACGCCTGGCGAGAAACTGTTACGAGCAACCCCGCCTGCAATTGGCAACATCCCCCGAGGCGTTAGCGTCGCTGAATTGTCCACAACAAAGCGGGATCAATGCCGTGCTGACGATGCCACTGCAGCACAACAACGATACGCTGGCAGTGTTATATCTCGACAACCGGCAACCTGAAGGTTTCCGTGCACTGTCAGATATGTTCTGTAAGACGTTACAGGCTCAGCTAGGTCTGGCGTTAAAAAATGCAATCACCATCAGCCGTGCATTATGTGACGATTTAACCGGGCTTTGCAGCCGCAGTATGATTGAAGAACAAATCACGCTGGCGATGGAACAGGCCAAACGTTATCAGCACCCATGTAGTCTGATTTTTATCGATCTGGATGATTTTAAACAAATCAATGATAAATATGGCCATTTTGCCGGTGACGAGGTACTTCGCACCGTAGCAAACCTGTTACGCACTTTGGTTCGCAAAGCAGACCGCGTTGGCCGACTGGGCGGCGAAGAGTTTGTGGTCCTGGTGCATCACACCAATCTGGAAAGTGCAGCGGTTTATGCAGAACGGATCCGTGCGGATATTGCCGCATTGCGGCTTGATTTTAATGGTACAGATTTGAGCATCAGCGCCAGCATAGGTGTAGCCGGTTATTACCACGCACTACACAATCTGGCATATCGGTTCATCGATTGTGCAGATCAGGCGATGTATCAGGCAAAACGCAGTGGTAAAAATCGGGTTTGTCTCCATCAGCCGGCGACTTTGCAGCTTCTGGATACGGCTACAGACCTGCTCAGGTCAGGCGCGAGGGGTTAACAATCAGTGGTTTGCCAGCAGTGCGAGATGAAAAACCCGGTGTTACTGACCCATTGCGACTTTTGCCAGTCGCCGTTGCCGTCCCAACTCGAAACGCAATGTGAAGTGCCGACAGTTGACGCAGTGCCCAACAGTACAACAAGCGCAACAACAACTTCGAATTGTATCGATGTTGGAACCGAAAGTCGGTATGACCATTACCAAATTTTGCGGCAGGCTGGCCAGGGCGGCATGGGGATTGTCTATCAGGCTTACGATGCAGCATTACAGCGGCCGGTCGCGCTAAAAGTACTTCAGCTTAGCCGGACCGGCTACTATCATCAGCAGCAA
>CAMLNG010000384.1 GCA_946481195.1 uncultured Chromatiaceae bacterium | reverse complement strand
ATCAAACAGGGTAAACAGCGGTGCACCTGGTTCTATCGGGTGGTAGTCGCGGTCCTGGATATTTTTATGCACCATGCCGAGGCGCTCACCACTGGCAGATAACGGTAATTTTATCGAATGAAGATAACGGAAGGCTTCCACCCGTTTTGGCAATTCAGGTAAAGCATGAGTGTTGTAAAGCTCAATAAAATCCAGAATATGCTGCGTCATCTCATGCATCTGCTCCAGCACGTCCTGACGTAACACTGACTGCGGCTGCGGCCCGACTTCAACAATGACGCCATAAGTACCCACAGTGCAGAGCAGCGCGTGGTCTTCGGCGGCAAAATGGTCTTCATCACGCGAAATCACCGCTTCCGGCATCTTTAACCGGATGTAACCGGCCAGCAGGTTATAAATGCGGCCCGGTTGGGTCAGGATCAGGCAAGCGCCCATATTGCTGGTGGTGTTGTGTAAATCAATGACAAAGTCGGTTTTCGCTGCGCCTTTTGGGCCAAGCTCGGCGTTAATCACTTTGGCACGACTTTGTTCATAGTTGGTCAGCAACGGATTGGCTAAATCAGCGGTTTTAAACTGACGGTTTAAGTCACTGTGCAGATAACGTTTATTCGCCTGATGCGCTTCTGGATTAGCAAATAAGGTTTTGCAGCTGAAGCTGCTGCGGGCCATTAGTTCTGGCTGGTTACGATAGCGCTTTTCCAGGTAAATACCGGAAAATTCATTGCCATGAGTGCCGCCGACGACAGCGACAGTGCGGATAGGAGTATGGGCCTGAGCCATCTGGAACCTCGAAAGTGGCAAAACGACGGCTTATTATGCCCTTTTTTGCGCGGCTCCGGCAGAAAAAATGCGGCTCAATCAATATAAATGCAGTTTCACTGCATATAAAATCAAAAAACCGGCTTAAGCAGCCGGTCTTTGCATGATCACCTGACAAGGAATATGTAAGGCGGAATGTTGTTGCTGCAAACTCTTTTGCAGCACATCTTGAGCGGTCTGCACGCATTTACCACACTGACTGCCAACGCCCAGGCATTGTTTCATCTCGCGCATCGAGGTCATGCCCTCAGCAACGTGCGCGCGGATAGTCTTGTCAGTGACAGCTTTACAAACACAAACGTACATATGAACTCCGGCACCTGGTGACGGCTTTCATTGTAATAGTATTGCGAATTGTTATCAATAGCGTGCGCACAAAATGATCAGTGCTCGTTTTCTTCCTGGGTCGCTTCCAGCAGCGTCTCAGCCAATTCACCCGGTTCCACCACAATACCCGGTTCATCGGCGTGCGGGAATACTGCAACCATCAGCTCATCCCCATCCAGGCCTGAAGTCCATTTGTCGAGCCAGGTGGCAATATCTACTGCCTGTGCCTGACAGTTGGCCCAATCGCCTTCAATCCACAGATTCGCGACTTCAGCATGTGGCCATACCGGAATACAACGTTCATCTTCGGCCGTCACCAGCACAAAACCTTCGTCGTCGGTCAGGATCCAGATCTGTTCCAGATCGGCCACTGCATTAATAAAATACTCGTAGCGCTGTTCGGCATCGAGTTTAGTGACTTTTTGAATATCATCCGCGGACAATGCGTATTCCATACTGAGTTACCTTTGCTGTTATTTTTTGCTATCACATGATGACGCAAAGCAAGGCTCTCAGCCAGCGCTTTGTCATCTGGCTGCTGTTACTGCGCTGTTTTTAACCGTACCGGCGCACCGAGATAGCAGATATCCAGTTTGCCGTTGCCTTTATCCTGATAAAACTCATCTGACCGCGCCCGCCGGCGCTTCAGCATTTGCTGAAAATCGTCGCTGCCGGTTAACTGCTGCTGCAGCGGTAGTTGCGCGTTTTTCGCTAACTCTGAGCCTGACCGCGCGCTGACAATGACGCCGCGGCGCGCCTTCGCCCCCAAAATACCGCCAGTCGCTTTATCCCCCCGGGGAATCAGATTCAACACTTCAGTGCCCCAAATCACGCGGGCAAACACATTCATATTCTGGTCCAGATGCCGCGGCGCCTGCCCTTGCATCATGGCAAAGTCGGTGGTGGCACTGGCCGGGTCCGCACCACGCGCCATATTGACCAGATTAGGGCAATGAATAAGCCACTCCCGCCCCTTGGCACGCCCCACTGCAAAGCCCTGATTAAAACCGGTTTCATCCGCCAGTAGGTCGCCGCTTTGTACTGCGGTGTATGGGTCGCTGCTACGGATTGGCCAGCTGAATTCTGCTGGTAATGGTGGATAGGTTTTCGTCAGTTTGGCCGGATGTGTTTCGTTTTCCGGCAGACCTGCCTGCAGCACAAACTGGTCGATGACCCGGTAAAACGGCAAACCGTCGTAGAATCTGTTTTGCACCAGCTGACGAAAACGTGCACTGGTTTGTGGTGTAAATGGGTCAGCGAGCTGCAACACCACCTGACCGATATTTTTATCGCCGTCACTCAATTGCAGATACACCAGCTGTTGCTGCGGAATATCCTGCCAGCTTTGCTGCTGAGCCGAAGCTGCGGAAACACTTATAGGCAGTAAAGCCAGCAACATCAGAGTTACCGGCCATTTGTTAAATCCTGTCTGCATCAGACCAGTCCTTTTAAAAGCGTATCGGCGGCCAGCAATAACACCGCGTAGCGCGCCCCTTTGGCAATCAGCACTAGCGGGATAAATTGCCAGAGCGGATAACGCAGAATGCCGGCAACCACAGTTAACGGGTCCCCGACCACTGGCAGCCAACTGAACAAAATCGCATAAGGGCCAAACTTGTAGCTCCACTGCTGTGCCCGCTGCAGTTGCTCGGGGCTGGCCGGAAACCAGCGTTTATGTTGGAACCGGCTGACTTGCGACCCTAACCACCAATTCAATAAAGATCCAACACCGTTTGCTAAGGTAGCCACTAACCACAATAACCAAAGGTCATAGCCCTGATACCACAATGCAGCTAACACAATTTCGGAGCTGCCAGGCAATAAACTGGCGGAGGTAAAAGCGCTGAATGCCAGCAGCGCGTAACCGGATAAATCCCACATCATCAGGCCTTGTTACCAGATGACCCAAATCAGGCGCAGCCAGAAGGCCCACAGCACCACACAGCTGAATAGAAACAGGTTGAAACGCACCCGCACCTGGTTGCTGGTCACATGCACCAGACTATGTAACAAACGCAGCGCCACATAGACCCCGGCCAGCAAGACAAAAACAACGTCCGCTTGCTGTTGCTGTAACACGGCCAACACACCGGCAAAAAACAACACCGGCATCTGCAATAAATTGTCAAAATTACGACTGGCGGTGATCACCTTTTCATTGGCACCCGCCAAATCCATAGTGCGAAAGGCATTGAGATGAAACTCGCGGTTACGTGCCGCCGCAAAACGGCGTTTTCCCATCAACAGCATAATGCCGCTGGTCAAAGCCACCTGCAAAAACATAATGAGGACCAGATACTTATCCATGAGTTTATTCCTATCTACAGAGTCTATGCCGCAAGACTAATGCATTCGCGGCAATGAAACCAGTCTGCCACAGTGAGCCTGCGACAAAATGTCATGGCGCTGCCATTTGCCTGCAATGCAATAAGCACATCTTGGGTTGAGCCGTTGGCTTTGGGTATACTGCGTTTTTTCTCACGCGGAGTCTGCCCGATGGCGCAGCTGTATTTTTATTATTCGGCAATGAATGCCGGGAAATCGACGGCTTTATTGCAAAGCGCATACAACTATCAGGAACGTGGCATGCAAGCAGCAATTTTTACTGCTGCATTTGATGACCGTTTTGGCATTGGCAAAGTCAGCTCACGCATTGGCTTGTCGATGGATGCTTTGCTGTTTGATGAAGAGCTGGATTTTGTTGCACGCTGCGAAGCATTGCGGGAGTCGCTGGGAAGGCTGGATTGTGTGCTGATTGATGAAGCGCAGTTCCTGACAAAAACCCAGGTCCGGCAGTTAACCGATGTCGTGGATAGGTTACACATTCCGGTACTGGCATTTGGTCTTCGCACCGACTTTATCGGTGAAACATTTGCCGGCAGTCAGGC
>CAMLNG010000383.1 GCA_946481195.1 uncultured Chromatiaceae bacterium | reverse complement strand
TGGTCGCCGTATTGGCTTTGTCTACAATCCAGTAAGCCAGTGTGTAGTTGACGTTTGCTGCGCCTTTGAGGTCACGTGGATGTACCCACACGATGTACACATCGCCATTGGCACTGTTGTTGGCAGCAGCCGGAGTACGCAATACCACATCTTCATTCGCTTCCGCATTTTGTGAAGTCGCCACAGCTGAACAGCTCCAGGCTACACAGCGGTACACGTACAGATCCAGATCTGGTGCAGGCAGATTGGTCAGACCGTTACGCAGTGTGAAACGGGCAACCTGAGTACCAGCCGGTACTGTCAGGATATGAGTGCCAAGACTTGCTTCGTTAAACGCGAAGGTTTTGTCTGCATCCTGATTCACAGTGCGTGCTGAACCAAAGGCCTGTGACAGACCGTACAGCTTGGCTGATGTTGCACCTGAGTACGCCATATCCGCAGTAAAGGACAAACGGCCTGATGCAGCGGGCACCTGAGTCGTCAGTGAACCAGGAGCGACGATGGCATCCGGCTCCATTGGTTTCACTACCAGCGGACTACGAACATTATGCACGCCATCAGTCAGGGTCAGGCTACCAAAAGCCCACTTGTTCAGCACGGCACTGCTGGTCGGCGTCAGAGTCAGCGCATAGATCGCTTTACCGCCGGCTGGCACATCTAAACTACTTGCTGCAGCCAACTGACCTGAACTATTCAGCGTTTTAAACTCAACAGACACACCTGCTGGCGCTTCAATCACCGGACGATAGTTGGCATTGCTGCCACCGACGTTGGTCACAACACGGACAATAGTTTTAGCCGCTTTTAACTGTGAAACTGCGATTGACGGGTAATTCAGCTGGCTGGCGTCAGTTGGATAACCGGCAGCAACATAGTCAGCACAGTTGTAACCAGAAGCGCTCTTCACAAAGGCACTGTTACCGATACCACAAAGGAAAGCATAATAATCAAAGGCACTGGCGTCATAAACCAGACCTGGATCCATCGCTTTTACCGGTGCAGCATGACCGGCACCAAAGTCAAACGGGTCGGCAAGCACAGATGAACTGGCTTTGGTCACGTTCTGATGAGAAGTTGTCATCAGCGCTGATTTCACCATCGCCGGCGTCCAGTCCGGATGCTGTTCAATTAACAGCGCGGCCATACCAGCAATGTGTGGGCTTGACATTGAAGTACCAGACATAAAGGTAAAGTCATTACCTTTTGGCTTCGTGAAAGTGGTTGGTGTGCCCGCAGCTAAGACGTTAACGCCTGGCGCCGTGATATCCGGCTTCAGAATGTCGTAAGTCGCTTTGTTTGGACCTTTAGACGAGAAGTCTGCCATCGCGTTGTTAACAAAATTTGGATCCATGGTGACATTCACCACAGCGCCGCCATTGATGGCGTTAACGATATTAGTACCGTCCGCCAGGCTAACCATCACACCCGGGATTGTCGGGCCGCCAACAACAGTACCACCCATCGCAATCGGATTACCGGCTGCGTTGTTGTAAGCCAGTATCGCTTTTGCGCCGGCATTTTGTGCGTTCAGTACTTTGTCAGCAAAACCACAGGTTCCCCGTTGGATTAACACGATTTTGCCGGCAACATCAGCCGCATTGGTCAGTGGCGTACAACCAAGGGCAGGCTGCGCAACCACAACATTAGCGGTAACTGCACCAGTGACGCTTAATGGTTTAGTCACTGTACCTTCAATGGCTGTTTGTTTATTAACTGGCAAACCACTGTTTACACCAATTGAATTCACTGAGAAACCAGAAGCTGCCACGCTGACTACCCATGGCGCCGGAGTGCCAACAGTCTCAATCGTATTATTGCCACCGTCGTTGCCCGCAGAAACAGACACTAAAACACCGGCCTGAGTGGCACGCAGTTTTGCTGCTACAGAAATGGTAGTCAAATCAGTACGGCTACCACCGATTGAATAGTTAATGACGTCAACGCCATCAGCAACTGCTGCATCGATCGCGGCCATTGTATCACCGTAGAAACAGCCACGTTCCTGAGCACCCGACGGTGCTACATAATCGCTGTTCCAACAAGCTTTGTAGACTGCGACACGGGCACGTGGTGCGATACCAGTGATATTGCCATAGCTCTGTCCGGCAATAGTGGCGGCAACATTGGCGTTACCGGCTGCAGTACTGGCGGTGTGGCTACCATGGCTGTCGGCGTCGCGCGGAGAAATAAACTCGCCCGGCTGAATTGCATAGACCGATTGGAATGATTCTTTGAAATAACGTGCGCCGATTAGTTTGTTATTACAGGCAAAATCAGCGTCTTGTCCTTTGTCACAGGTACCTTTAAAACGGGCCAGCGGCGCGTAAGACCCATCATCGGCAAAACTTGGGTTGGTTGGTGAAATACCGGTATCGACGATACCTACGATAATATCTTCACCTTTGATACCCAGTGTATGTTGTCCATCCGGACCGGTCAGGCCTAAAAGCGCCGGAGTACGTGAAGTCGTCACTTGCTCTGGTTTATCTTCCCAAACGCCGACTACTTCAGGATGCATCCGCAAATGTGCCGCCTGCTCTGCTGTCATCCGGGCTGAAAAGCCGTTGAAGGTGTGGGTATAGGAATAAATTAAACCAGAGTTACTGTATTGGGCTGCCAGTTTTTCCTGCAGTTGTTTCAGTGCGGCGTTGTACGCCACGATCTGCGGGTTGGTTGCGTCATAAAGGTTCAGCGCTTTGCCGACCTGCGCATTGTTTGGCGTCAGCTGTCCTAAATCGGATGCTTTTTCCACACCTGATTTACCAACTAACTGTACGATGTAAGTCGCAACTTGTTGTGACTCAGCCGGGGTGGTCAGTTTACCTGTATCGACCTGGACTTCATATCCAGCGGCCTGCACAACTGACGTTTGGCACACGGCTGCAACAGCCAGAGCTAACACGCTTAAACGTGAACATTGCAAATATTTCATTATATTCTCCGGATCCCGCTTCCAATTGTTTGCCACGACTGTTTTTCTTTGCCTGTCATTATGTTGTCACTTGCTTGTTGTAATCTGTCGTCGTTGTTTTTGACATTCGTTGTCAATTATTTCGACAGTCACTTGCTGTTGCAAAACATCACACATAATTACATTTGTAGAACAGACGTAGCTTTAGCGCATTTTTATTAACAATTGGCGTTTGGGTTATTTATTATATTTTGTAAATAATTTTGACAGTTAAGGTCACAGCTGATTGATCATGCAACCTGACGACGACGTAACATCAGACCAGCAAAACCCGCTAACAACAATGCAGCAGAAGCTGGCGCACTGACAGCCTGAGAAGCTGGCGCAATCACGTCGTCACCTGTAAAAATTACTGATGAAGGATCTGAGTAATCTTTGCTGGCATCAGTTAAATCGTAAAATGCCACATCCAGGAAACCGTCGTGGAAACCAAAGAAATTGTATTGGTTGCCGATATCGCTGACGTCAAAAGTCAGGAAAGTGAAGCCGCCATACAGGTTGTTGATATCAAATTCTGCTTCGAATAATGGCGCCGGTGTTGCAACGTCGGTACCAAATAATTTGAAGCTTTTCCAGCCGTAAGCCTTATAGATATTGTTGTTCCATTGTATGGCGTCAGTTGGATCTACAATCAATTGGCCAAATAACACCAGACTGTTGTCGGCATTTTTGCCCCAAAAATCCTGCTTAATGACCAGACCAGCGTGGGCAGGAGTCAAAGCCGACACAGCTGCCAGCGCAAGTCCAAACACAGTCACCAACATTTTCTTAAACATATTTACCTCTGAATTTAAGGAAGGGTTATTGTTGTTATCGAAGTCGCGAACGACTGGTGGAAACTAAGCACATTCAATGCCATAAGTTAACTTGTTGTTTGCATTTCATCGCAATGACTGAAAATTGAGCACAATGAAAGCGCGCGTGGCGAAAAAACAGCCTCATGATTAAAATGCTGCTGGTGAGTAACACTGGTTCTGGTTTAAAATACGGCCCCATTTTTGCCAAGGTAAAATTAAACATGTCGCAACCCAAAGTTGGTTTTGTCAGTCTGGGCTGTCCCAAG
>CAMLNG010000382.1 GCA_946481195.1 uncultured Chromatiaceae bacterium | reverse complement strand
GATGCTGATGGCCGTGCGGTCATCAGTCGCTGCCGTGTCCGCACCGGTCACCGGCAGGTTATTGAGCCGCACCGTGACGGTCAGTTCGCTGCTCGCTGTGCCGCCTTTACCGTCATTGATGCTGTATACCACAACATCCGTGCCCACATAGTCTTTCGCCGGTGTGTAAGTCAGCGTGCTATCCGCCTCTATTTTCACCACACCGAAATTCGCCACCGCCTGACTGACCGTCAAGGTGTCATTGTCCGCATCCGTGTCATTGGCGAGGACTTTCACCACTACCGCCTGATTCATCCGCGTGGTGGCGGTATCAGGTTTGGCCTGCGGCAGTTTGTTCGAACTGACCGGCACTGCGACACCACCCGGGTCAACGATAGCAGCATTGACCAAACCATCAGCATCATTCGGTCCACCATCCTCAACCGTCACCTGCACACACCAGTGACCGGCGGTTAACCCTGCGGTGTACGCTGCATCACCCGGTGGCGGACAGAAACCCTTCTCGCCCAGCGCGCTGCGCACATTGTTTTTACTGTCACTGACAAATGTCACCCAACCTTGTTGGTCGGTGTGTTTCCGGTAAACAGCATTAGTCGGGACCGGTGAACGTTGTGGCAGAATTAACTGATAACTCTGTCCGGCCTGTGGCAGACCATAGGCGATGAAATCAAATATACCGCCGCTGTTTTGCGCTGCCGTATCCGTTTCGATTTCGCTGCTGCCAAGCTCCAGACCACCACTGCTGGCCAGGATCGATTGCTGACCACGCCGCAGACAAGCACCCGGCTCGCCTTCTGCCAGGAACGCCTGTTGTTCCGTATCCGCTTCCGGCACTACGTTACATTCGTTAATGGCATCCCGGTAATCCGGGATCCCGTCCCGATCTGCATCCGCGAAACCTTCCAGCGCATCCGGTATCAGGTCACCGTCCGTATCAATATTGCTCAATGCCGGCAAGGATGGCTGCACCAACAGGTAAAGCTGGGCCGTAGCGCTCTTCACCGGACTGCCATTGTCTGTGGCCGTTACGCTGACCGGATATACACCGGGTGTCAGCGTGGATGGATCTAAAGTGCGACTGTTGCCATCACTGCCACTCAACGGCACCAACGATTGCCAGGTCAGCGTCACCACATCAGCTGCGTTGGCATCCGTCGCAGTGACACTCAGCGTGACAGGCCCACCGTTGCGGCTGACCGTCAAACGGTTTTCACCCTGTTGACTTGAGTTCAGACTGAGCACCGGCGCCACATTATTTTCAGTGATTTGCACTGTGGTGCTGCGCTGTGAACCAGCATTGACACTGCCAAGCGAAATGACCACAGTTTCATTGTTATCACTGACCGCATCGTCCAACACCTCGAATTGCAGGCTGGTACTGAGACCACTGCTGATTTCAACGGTGCCGCTACTGAGCGTATGGTCGTTGCTGCCGGCGCTGCCTGACACTGTGTAAGGTACCTGCACCGGATACGTCACCGCAGGACCATTGAGCAGCACTTCAACACTGACTGAACTACCCTCGCTGACCACCTGATTTTTACTCAGTGATATCAATGGATTGACCCGGACTTCCTGCTTCTTGGTCGCGGTATTGCCATCAGCGTCGGTCGCCTGCCAGAACACCTGATGCACGCCCGGTGCAAAGAACAGCGAGCCATTGAGTAATGATACCCGCAGCTGGCGGCCATTGCGGTCAACCGCAGTTGCAGTGCCAAGCGGTACCCGGGTAAAGAGCGCAGTGGCGTTCACTTCGATATCCGCCGGCACTGTAATGACGGGCAGCAGGTCACTGGCTGCGCCGGTGATAGTCAGACTGACTGTTGCCGTGGCCAGGCCTTTTTTACCATCACTGACACTATATTTAAGTTCCACCGGACCCGTGTATTGCGCCGGTGCGGTGTAATTGAGGCTGGTGCCGCTGACTGTTACAGTCCCGACAGCCGCCGAAGCGCCGGCCAGTTGTAAGGTGTCGCCATCAGCATCTTTGTCATTGCCAAGCACGCTCAGCGCATACTGATCATTGCTGCTTCGCGCCAGACTCAGCACATCATCCACTGCAACCGGCGCGTCATTGACCGGTGTGATGGTCAGATTGTAAGTGGCCGGCGCAGAGCTCAGCGTGGCATCTTTGACAATAAAGCTCAGACTGTCAGCACCATTAAAGTCTTGCTGCGGTGTATACAACCAGGCGTTACCGTTTTGTGTGACAGTGCCGTGTTGTGGCTGCGTCTGAATTTGCACCGTCAGCACATCACCATCCGCGTCAGTGCCGCCGAGTTCAATACTGGTCGGCTCATCCTCGTTCAGTGTACTGCTGCCCGGCGTGGCCACCGGTGCAGTATTGGCCAGCACTTCAATACTAAAGGCCGGTAAACTGACACTGGTTTTGCCATCGCTGACACTAATCACAATGCCGCTGGTCGTGCCGGCATCGGTTTGCGCCGGCGTACCGCTCAGACTGCCGTTGCTGGTACTGAAGCTGGCCCAGCCCGGTTTGTTGCTGATGCTGAACGTCAGGCTGTCATTGGCATCAGCATCACTGGCAGACGGTGTGAAGCTATAAGAGGCCCCTACTTTGACGCTGGTTGCAGGCGTCCCGCTAATTACCGGCGCTTTGTTGCCAGTTTGCACTGTGATGCTAAAGGCCGGCAAGCTGGCACTGGCTTCACCGTCACTGACACTGATGACAATATTGCCGCTGGTGCCCACATCCGTTTCGGCCGGTGTGCCGCTTAATGTCCCGGTACTGCTGCTGAAATTGGCCCAGGCCGGCACATTGCTGGCGCTGAACGTCAGGGTAGTACCGGTATCGGCATCACTGGCTGTTGGTGTAAACGTATAAGCCACGCCTGCAGTTGCGGTCGTGTCCGGACTGCCGGAGATCACCGGCGCTACATTCAGACTGGCCGGTACCACAGCATTGGATGCTGCGGAAGCACTCCCTGTGCCTGCTGAGTTCGTGGCTGTCACGGTAAAGGTATAACTCTGGCCTGTGGTCAGGCCGGTGATTGTTGCCGGCGAACCCGCGACATTGACAGGGGTGATAGCCGGCGAGCTGCTGACGGTGTAGCCGGTGATCGCAGCACCACCGTTTGAGGCTGGTGCTGTAAAGGTCAGGCTGACGCTGGTGGCGCCTGTGACGGTCGCAGTGCCAATCACTGGTGCGCCGGGGGCTACGGCATTGACCGAGAAACTACGACTGACCTGCGTTGCCGCCAGATAACTGCCGTTACCGGCCTGGTCAGCATTAATGGTACAAGTCCCGGCCGTGACAAAAGTCAGAGCCCCGCCACTGGTGATAGTACAGACTCCGGTGGTTGCTGAAGTAAAGGCGACTGTCAGGCCAGAATCTGATGTGGCTGTCAGGGTTGGCGTGGTACCAAAGTTCTGTGCACCTGGATTGTTAAATGTGATGGTCTGTGCCGCTTTGGGCGTGATGCTGTTCGAAGCAGCCGAGGATGGGCTGGTGCCGGCAGCATTATCGGCGGTCACGGTAAAGGTATAAGCCTGACCATTGGTGAGTCCATTCACCACAATAGGCGAAGATGCACCATTGACCGGCGCCACATCAGGCGGGCTGACAGTCACGGTATACCCAGTGATACTGGTGCCACCGGTATTAACCGGCGCCGTGAAAGCCACGCTCGCCTGGGTATCGCCCGCCGTTGCAGTACCAATAGTCGGTGCGCCGGCAATAACCGGACTCACCGTGAAACTACGGCTGACCTGAGGCGCCGCCAGATAACTACTGTCACCGGCCTGATCGGCATTAATAGTACAAGTGCCTGCGGTGACAAAGGTCAGAACGCCGCCGCTGGTGATAGTACAAACCCCGGTGGTGCTGGAGGTGAAAGTCACCGTCAGACCAGAGGTTGAGCTCGCCGTCAGGGTCGGACTAGTCCCGAAATTCTGCGCACCCGGATTCGCAAAAGTAATAGTTTGTGGCGCTGCCGGTGTGATGCTGTTGGATGCCGCCGACGCACTGCCGGTCCCGGCCGAGTTTGTGGCAGTCACCGTGAAGGTATAGGCCACACCA
>CAMLNG010000381.1 GCA_946481195.1 uncultured Chromatiaceae bacterium | reverse complement strand
CCAGTGAAGCGTCTTCGCTTTGCAGCTGTAGTGGAGCTTGCTCAGTAGCGCTGAACTGCCATCGCAATGGCAAGCCTTTGAAAATCCCGCAGGTATGCATGGCATTGAGCTTAAACTGCGGGCCGGTCAGTCGAATTTCGGTATCCCGGTATGTTTGCAGAAAAACCCCGGTTTTTTGCAACAACATCGCCAAAGATTGTTCTGCGACTTGTTGTCCAGAGTGAACAAGTTCGATTAACTGTTGGGGATCAAGCTGCATCTTTATTTGCACAATGCTCTCCTGCTACACCGGGTGATGCTGATTCAATCGGAAAGTTTTTTCAGCCAGCTGCTGCGGCGAAAACCGCGCTAAACAGAATGCGCGCACACTTTGCATGTCCTGTCGAATCTCAGACAGCAGTGGCAGCGTTTTTAGAACTGTGTTTAGCATCGCAGCATCGTCAGCGACTGGGACCAGATATCGATGCAATTGCGGGGCCAGTGTTTCCCGTGTCCCTCCCGCATCGGTGACGACCAGTGGACAGGCATTGACCTGTGCTTCCAACACCGCATTTGGCATGCCTTCATGGCGTGAGGTTTGAATAAACAGGTCCGCTGCCTGATAAAAGCTTGCCGGGTTGTCGACCGCTCCGGGCATCGCGAGGCAATCTGTAAGCCCTAGTTGTTGCTGTAGGCAAAGCAGTTCATCCGCCATAGGCCCATCTCCAAGCAAAATGCCGCGAACCGGCAACTCCTCTGCCCGCAAACTGACGAGTAAATGTAAAAATGCCTGCGGATTTTTTTGTGGATAAAACCGCATCACGCCGAGTAGCAACAGCTCGTCTGAACGAATTGCATATTTCCGGCGTAGCTCCTCAGTATCTTCACGCGGCATCGGCACAATGGCATTTGCGACAATCGGATAATCTGTGCTCGGCAGCTTTAGCCAGTCCCGATAGGAATCAGCCCCAGTTTGGCTGTTGTGGTAGAGCAGCAGCCTGGCGCTTTGCTGAAAGTACCGTGTCCAGTGCCATAAATGTGTTTTCGGGCAGATGTAAAAATCTTCCCGGCTCTGGTTACCCAGATAAAGCTGGTGGACGTCGCGGCAAGACAATAAGGTTCGCGGCTGGCCACTCCAAATTCCGGCAACTGCTGAACTCAGATTGCCATCGTCCAAATAAGACACAAATAACTCAGGTTGCAAGTGCCGGAGTATACGCTGCATACATAAGATATTGTGCAAACCTCGCACCCGCAGATAAGGCGCGAAGTCGCCGAGGACTTTGAGTTCTTCGCTGCCTGGAGGCTGTTCTGCCCAGAGTTTTCGTGGGTTTGGAAACAGGTGGCGCTGGACGCCAGATTGAAGCAGTTCTTGCTGCCAGCCGAGCGTCGCGGGATGGTCTGGTGACTGACAGACCAGATGAACCTGATAGCCCAGTTCAGTTAACCCTTGCGCCAGCAGCACGATTTGCCGTTCAGCTCCGCCTTTCACCAGGCTTTGAATATAAAGTGCAGCAACTTTAGACTGCCGTGGTTCTGGTGGATAGCCGGCGGACAGCTGGTTGAATAAGGCGTGAAAGTTCTGCTCGGGAAAATCAGCAGCCAGTTCACTGGCGACAGCCGGTGCAATAGCATCGAAGCCCAACGCTTGAGCCTGCAGGCAAATTTCCTGACCAAACCTGGCCCATTCGGCTAAGACCACAACGACATAACTTTTGCGATCCAGATTGGCCAGTTGCTGCGCAGTGATCACAGGTACACCGTTCAGCTCAGTACCAGCCAGCTGACCACAACCATCAACCAGATACTGAAAAGGATAGGGCGAAAAACGCAGTTGATACTCGACATAGCCACTGACGCCCCAGCCGACAGCGAGGCGTTCGCCGCTTGCAAGTTGCTGATGTAATTGGCGCTGTAAATCGTCCATCTCAGCCCTCATTAATCGCAAAGAGTGTTAATGGCGTTGAATGCTGCTGATAAAATGCGCGAAGTTGGGCACAGATTTGACGTGAGAACGCTGACGAGGCAACCAGATAATGTTGCGCCCCGCTGTTAAAAGCGTGCTGCAGACTGATCACGGGGCGGTTCAGCACCTGCAGGCCATGTAATTTCGGATTGGAGTCCACCAGTGCACACACTTGTAAACCCATCTCCAGTGCCTGTTGCACCATCTGTTGACCCAGCTCGCCAGCGCCATAGACTGTCACTTCAGTGAGCCCGGACTCCAGCGCCTGACGGATCAGCGTAAAACACAGCAATTTGAACTCGGTATCATTAAAGCTGCTCAGATACTGCTGCGTTAAAAAGTATGGCGACTGCAGGGTGACTACGGCCTGTGGCCAACGCACCGCCATGCCGTTATACCCCCATTGCTGACGACAAAGCTGCATAAAACGCGGAATTCCGATTTTTTGTAATAGCTGCTTATCGCTGGCACAGCAAATCGGCGCGAAGCTGTCGGAACCATAATTGTCATCAAACAGCAGAGAGCCGAGGCTCTGTGCTTCCGCCGGGGTCGGCAATTCGAGCAGCAGATAAAGCTCGTGCAGCTGTGCCGCTCTGGTCGCCGGCGTCAGCCAGTATTTAGTGTCCACATATTGACTCAGCAAACACAGATGCTGCATCGCCAACGTTGCGCCCTGCATAAAATCCACCAGTCGTAATTCCTGCTGTGGCTGCTGAAATACATGGGCGGTGACTGGGCCAATAGTGCCGTCATCCAATTGTTGATAGCAAAGCGTGGTTTGGTCGCGGCCTGTCAGTAAAATCTCTAAAGGTTCCGGGCAGCGGTTGATGACTCGCATTTTTTCCAGCGTCGTGCTCTCAAGAGGCAAATAACTCTGATAACGATGGCCGGCGGCTAAGTGGCGTGCCAGCTCAGGGATGCTGTAAAGCAAATAATTCATTTGGATGGCTTTAGCTGCATCGCCGATGGCATTGGCCACCCAGGCCAGGCTATTGCCGCCAGGGCCGATGTCGACCATCGCGACAGTATGGCCTGCAAAGCATTGCTGGCAATATTGCCACAGATATTGCTGCTGACGTTGGCTAGTCATTAGCGCGGCATGTTGCACTGTCTCTGATTGCAGCCATTGATTCAGTGCCAGTTGATCGGGGATATCATTAAGCCGAAGTCCTGCTGTCTGCGCTAACTCTGGTGGCGCTGCCGGTAGCTCAAGTTCTTTGATTAAATCGTTCAGGCTGTAACTGCGTCTGTTGCGAAATTGCGTGATAGCAGCGCTGTCCAGCGTACCCATTTGCGCCAGATAGGCAGCTTTGCGTGAGGTATAAAATTCGACGACCTCGATAGTCGCACCAAGTGCGGTAATTGCTTGCTCCAATAAAGGCTTAAACACGCGGGCTTCACGCATAATAGGGCACAGCCGGGTGATCCCATGTTTCACCGCATCCTTGACGACCCAATAGCAGAACGCTGCCAGCACTGGGCCATACAACGCGCTGCCAAATCGAGCCAGTTCGGGGTCGGCACCGCCAGACCAGTGGTGTGTATATCCCAGCCGGTCCAGGCATTGCAAAGGATGTGGCATACCAGCCGCGCCGCTGAGTAACCAGCGCTGTTGCCATGCATGAGGCAGATGCACATGCTGCAGATGCAGGCTACGGATCCCCCTTGTCTGAGGTTGTACCGTATCAGCAATAATATCATCGCCAATATGCAGGATCTGGGACGGCTGGATCTGGGGATAACGGGCAAGCAGCAGGTCAAACAACCGGCCCTGATACTTATTGGCTGCAGCTTCCTGCGACAGCATCAGCTGGCTGTCAGCAATGCTTAAACCGCTTTTACTAAGCAGAGCCTGAATAAAATCGCGAGAGAAATAAGTGTCGCTGGTAAGCTGAAATGGGATCTGCTGCTGTTGCAGCATCCGGCAAAAATCAACCAGATAGGGATTTGGAAAAGACACGGCAAGTTCAGTCTCCAGCTCCAGCGCTGCCAGTTGCGTGGCAGTTGTCCAATGCTTGGGGGCCTGTGCCCAAATCTCGGCAAAAGTCACTTCGCTGCTGTTGCGTTGAGCCACTGCCAGTTGACGGGCGTTTTTTTCC
>CAMLNG010000380.1 GCA_946481195.1 uncultured Chromatiaceae bacterium | reverse complement strand
TTGACGACTTTATCGCCTGTAACGGCGAAGCCGGCGCAAAAGAAGCCGGTAAACTGCGCGTTGAAGGCAAAACCTATGTCTGTAAAGACGGCGACGTGATGCACTTCCTGTTTAACGTCTGATTGATTTTCCGCAATAAAAAAGCCCGCGCTGCGGGCTTTTTTATTGGTAGGCCGAGTAGCTTAACCGGCAGCCCGGTAGTTATCCACCAGCTGATAGCGCCTTGCATACAACGCAAATATGGTGGCAGCAATGAGTGCAAAACCCGCAAAGAAATACATCAAAAACGCAGTTTGACTAAGCCCTGTACTGTCCACATGCGATAACACCGATTCACTACGGATACTGTTATTCGCCAGCAGCACCCACAGGTTACCAACAGTGACCGACAGCTGCCAAAACGCCGTAATAGTGCCTTTCATCGCCGCAGGTGCCTGACTGTAGGCAAATTCCAGTCCGGTCGCAGACACCATCACCTCACCAAAGGTCAGTAAGGCATAAGGTAACATCTGCCATAAAATACTGACGATATGACCGTTATCGAGCCAAACCTGCAGGCTGCCCGCCACTATCCAGGCGAGACCGGAAAAAGCGATACCCGCGCCCATCCGGCGTAATGCAGTGATTTTTAAGCCAGACTTTTCTAACAGCGGATACAACACAAAGTTATTAAACGGAATCAGGATCATCACGAGCAGCGGGTTTAACGCCTGCATCATCGCCGGTTCAAACCATTCGGGCCGGCTCATTTGATTGGCCTGCAACACCCAGGTCGACGCTTTTTGATCAAACAAAGACCAGAATGGCGTGACCAGCGCAAATAGCACTAATACCCGCAATACCACACGCACACCATCCACAGCGGCAGCCGGATGCACTGCACGGGCGCGCTCAAGCTGCAGCGCTGCGCCGGCACCGCCAAAGCCCATGATGCAAACCAGTGCCAGACAAAAAGCCGCGACAAAACCCAGGTTAGGTGTTTGTGACAGCGAAAACAGCGCCAGCGCCACACCAACTAAGGCTAAATACAGGCCTTTATCTGCCTGCCCGGCCTGCTTGGCCAGTAAGGCAGTTTTCACCACCTGTAAAAAACTATGTGGATTGTCTGGTTCCGGTGCTACATGTACGTAGCGGGCCCGGCCTAACCAGAAAAACAATGTTGCCAGCGCCATCAGCGCACCAGGCAAGCCAAAGGCCCAAGCCGCACCAAAATGTTTCAGTACCAATGGCATCGAAAGCGATGCGAAAAACGAACCGAAGTTAATGGTGAAATAAAACCAGTCAAAGGCTTTACGGGCTAAATGTTTATTCGACTGGTCAAACTGGTCGCCCATAAAGGCCGATACCAACGGTTTAATACCGCCAGAGCCTAAAGCAATGAGAAACAGACCGGCATAAAAGCCTTCTTTATTAGTCTCAAATACCGCTAAAAAGGCATGACCAATACAGTACAAAATGCTTAGGTACAAAATAGTGCGGTATTTACCGAGAAATTTGTCAGCGAGATAACCGCCCAGCAGTGGAAAAAAATACACACCAATGACAAAGGAGTGAAAAATGTCTTTCGCTTCGCCGGCGCGGAACTGTTCAGGGACAGATAAAAGCAAGGCCGTCATCAGGAACGGCGTCAGAATATTGCGCATGCCATAAAAGCTGAAGCGCTCACAGGCTTCACTGGCAATAATAAAAGGAAGTTGGCGCGGCCAGCGCGCAGTTTTATCAGTCATTGGTCATCCAAATACATTTTTGTTCGTATAACAGGTCGGGCTGATACTAACGTAAAAGTGCGCTGTGCCAAACCTTATCCGGCCAGGCGGCGATGATTTCGCCAGAAAATGCTGCGAACTGCAGCAAGACGAACAGAATTTCAGCAAACGATTCAAATGCATGGATTTGTGGCAAAAAAACGGTTGACGCAAAAAAGGCTGATGCGCATAATACGCGCCACTTGCTTAGGACAACTAAGACGCAGTGGCTACATAGCTCAGCTGGTTAGAGCACAGCACTCATAATGCTGGGGTCGCAGGTTCGATTCCCGCTGTAGCCACCACTTTCTCTGCGTTGTTCGCCGTAAATTGCGGAAATGGCGAAATTGGTAGACGCACTGGATTTAGGTTCCAGCGCCGCGAGGCGTGAGAGTTCGAGTCTCTCTTTCCGCACCAAAGCAAGTAAGAATTCTGCAGTTTCTGCAGGGGTATAGCCAAGCGGTAAGGCAGCGGGTTTTGATCCCGCCATTCTGGGGTTCGAATCCCTGTACCCCTGCCATTCTTTGATAACCCAGCTTCGGCTGGGTTTTCTTTTTCTGACGACAAAAAAATCAGGCTGCATATTTACAGCCTGACTCTATTCAAATATCTGATTTTTAAAGCGTTAGACTAAACCCGCCGCATATTTACCCACATAAGTTTTCAGCGGCCCTGCTTTTGCGGCCACCTGTAACCCAAGCCGGCGAAGTTGTACCAGAGGAGTCAGCTTGCTACTGAATACCTGATAAAACACATCCATCGCCGACATCATCAGCAAGTTGGCTTTGCGACGATCTGTTTCATATTTCGCCAATAAAGCCGGCGCCGCTAAATCTGCGCCAACGGCAAATTGCTTGACCAACAATGCAGACAGACATTCGGCATCCGCAAACCCCAGATTCACCCCCTGCCCGGCCAATGGATTGATGGTGTGGGCCGCATCACCGACCAGCACCAGCCGGCCTTTGACATACTGATTGGCATGACTGCGGGTCAGCGGAAAATAACCTTGTTTAACGACACTGAATTCACCAAGCGCAAGCGGGAAATGCTGACTGATTTGCTGCGCCAGCTGCTGCGGCGAAAGAGCAGCAAGCTGCTGAATACGCAAATGATCGTCGTACCAGACTAAAGATGCTTGTTTGCCGGGCAATGGCAGATAAGCCCGTGGCCCTTGTGGCGTAAACTGCTGCCAGGTCATCGGCAACGCGTCGTAGCTGGTATTGACGTGCACCAGCAAACAGGCTTGTTGATATTGCCAGCCTTGTGAGCCAATACCAGCCAGCTGTTTTAGCTGCGACTGCGCGCCGTCTGCGGCGATCAGCAACCGGGCGCTAATTTCACCTGCATCAGTTAGCAAGCGGGCATGATCGGCGAATTGCTGATATCCCTGTAACTGTACCGGGCAAAACCGCTCAACTGTATCCGGCAGTTGCTGCCACAACGCCTGCTGAATATGGATATTCTCGATAATATGGCCAAGGTGCGCTTCGCCCAGCTCTGCTGCGGTAAAATCCAGCGGTGCTGCATCACCTTCAAAAGCCCTTAACGTGGCATATGGCGCGAGACGCTTCGCCGATAATTGCTGCCAGGCGCCCAGCTGTTGCAGCCAGGCTTCACTGCGCCGGTTAATCGCACTGACCCGTAAATCAAATTCGCAGTTATCCGTCAACACGGCAGGTGTTTGCCGCTCCAGCAGCGCGACTTTCATGCCGGCCTGTGCTGTTGCCACAGCCAAAGCCGCGCCGACCATACCACCACCGACTATTGCAATATCAAACACACTGACCTGCCTTATTCATGATGACCATCAACTACTTATCCTGAAGCGCTATTTTACGCAGCTTCCGCGCCTGAAAGCTGCGGTAAATCACAAAATGACAATTTTTTTCGCGGCATGCACAAAAATCCGGCCCGGGCGGGTCTCTCCATTTCACACCCAATGACTATTTCAATCAACTAAAGGCCTAAGTTATGACCCGAATCCAACAGATGTTGTTATTGCTCCCGCTGCTGCTGTGTAGTTTGTTCGCCAGTGCGGCAGACATCGCGTTAAAACCTGAACAGATCCGGCCTCTTTTAAACGGTCAGACAGTGCCTGCCGGCTTACAGGTCCAGGACAGTGCAGGCAAAACCGTCGATTTGTCGGCGCAGCTGCAGCAACAAAAAACCATTCTGGTATTTTATCGCGGTGGCTGGTGCCCATACTGCAATACGCAGCTGGCTGGCCTGCGTGATATCACACCGCAACTACAGAAACTCGGTTACCGCATTATGGCCATCAGCCCTGAACTACCGGCTGCCAGTGCCAAGTCAG
>CAMLNG010000379.1 GCA_946481195.1 uncultured Chromatiaceae bacterium | reverse complement strand
CTGAAGACGTAGGTTTTTCGGACGGGGGTTCAAATCCCCCCAGCTCCACCAATAAGCCGAGAGGCACTAAAAACCCTAAGAATCAACACCTTAGGGTTTTCTTTTTTGGGGTTTGTAGACCCTTTTCGTAGACCTTAGGCAATAAATCGATCAGACACCAATCAACCTCAGGGCTTTTTTTTAACCACAGTTTTCAGTCATGATGGCACAAGGCAGCTTCTAAATTCTCACATCATCAACGCGGCCTCAATGGATCAGGGATACTTCAAATGGCTGAGAAGCATAAAGGCACTTTGGTGCAGTGGGATGATGCCAAAGGTTTTGGTTTTATTGAGCCGAGATTACCTGGGCCGCGTGTTTTTGTGCATATCAGTGATTTTGCCCGTCAGACTCCACGGCCGGAAGCTGGCTTGCAGCTGGTCTATCAGCTGGCGAATTCTGCTGATGGTAAACAACGGGCGGTCGCTGTGTTGCAAAGCCGGCTGGATGGAAAACCGCTTTCTGCAACAGAAAAACCAAACTCCGGACCGTCCAAACTGGCCCCATTGTTTACGCTGGCGTTTTGTCTTTCGCTGGCCGCAGCCACCGGCCTTGGGCTGGTCCCCTTCCTGATTGCCAGCGCCTGTCTGCTGATGTCCGTATTAACCTTTGGCTTGTACGCCCTGGATAAAAGAGCTGCGCGTGCCGGCCGTTGGCGAACCAGCGAAGCGACGTTACTTTGCGCCGGACTACTCGGCGGCTGGCCAGGGGCAGTCCTCGCCCAACATTGGTTACGGCATAAAACCGTGAAAACCAGTTTTCGCCTGCAATTCTGGGCCACTGTTGCCCTGCATTGTTGCTTATTGCTGCTGGCGTATGACCAACAGTTTTTTGGTCTTCCATACCGCTTTTAACCCGATGATTGACAGAAAAAACCCAGCACCATACTGTAGCTAAACTATTTATTTTTCAGGAAAAACCCATGGAAACGGCCTTTATCAACGCCAGTCTTATCAACCTCGCGCTGAACTTAAGTTACACCGTGATTTCACTCTTTGTTGCTGTGGCGGCGCTGATGGTGATCGATAAAGTACTGCTGAAAAAACTCGATATTCAGCAGGAGCTTGCCAACAACAACCTCGCGGTCGCGATTTTTTGCTCAGCCCTGATGATTTTTGTCGCGCTGATTATCTGCTTTGGTTTGCAACACTAAGATGCGCTGGCTGTGGCTGCTGTTTTTATTGGCCCTTGGCTGTATTTTTTGGCTGGACCGCCCATCAGCAACCCTGTCAGAAAGCCAGCAACTGATGTTGATGCTACAACAAAGTGCAGATCGGCTACCTGCCGAAATGTTGCGGCACAACAGAGCCGGTGTGCTGACCATGCAGACAACAGGTGAGACCATCAATGAAATGGACATCGCTGCTGCATTGCTGGACAACAAAGATGACCAGGCGCGGCCATTTATGTGGCAGGACCAAAATGGCCGACCAGCCATTATCAGTGCGCAAGGCATTGATGCTGAACACCATTTTGCCAATAGTTATCTGGTTGGCGCCCATCCGTTTCGCATTGATAACCCGGCATTACCGCTGCATTTCCTGGCGAAGCGCAAGGTTTATCAATACGACCAGCAGCAGTACCAGCGCGGCGATGTCTGGCAAAATTCTGCGCAGGCCTGGGTGCATTTACGGGGTGATTGTGAAGACCATGCGATGATCCTGGCGGACTGGCTGCTGGCCGAAGGTTTTGACGCGCGGGTGGTGCTGGGCAGCTATCGTGGCGAAGGCCATGCCTGGGTGGTGGCTTTTCTGCAGGGGCAGGTTTATCTGTTAGAAGCCACCGACAAACAAGCGGGTAAAAGCTGGCAACATTTGCCGCTGGCGGCGCTAGCCAGCGATTATCACGCCGAATTTATGTTTAACCGTGACAAATTTTGGGTGCGCAAAGCGCAGGCCCCACAACCTGACTATCAAAGTGCGCAATGGCTTGAAACGGCGCAGTTTCGTACTCCCGATCCGGAGTAACAGCGTTTCTGCGCTAGTCTACACCACACTGTTAATATCAGATTCATCCTGGCCCGTTATGGTGAAGTTATCCCAGCTGCAACAGCGTATACGGAGCCTGCCATGGAAAAGCCAATCTTGCGTACAGTTATGATCCTGACTGGTATTCTGACCTTTTCGATTTCGGCGTTATCCTCAGCGCCGGCCCGTTGTTTATCCCTCTCCCACGCCAATGACAAAGCCATGTGTCTGGCCAAAGCTCAGCTTGATGTCAGCCGCTGCGCGCAAATCAGCGATGGCGCTTTGCAGCAGCAATGTCAGCAGGCCGTGCATACGACAAATTAATTTGCCCCGCTGGCAGTCTGTGTTGTCCTTTTGGCTGCCGGCATTTTCATCGCTGAATTGCGCTGGAATGATGAAGCCTTGCCGGGCTGTGCCTTTTCTGGCTATGGTAGGCCTGAGTTTTCTTTTCACAGTGCCAGATGAATCAGTCCACCCCCCCAGTCTGCAAACAGATACAGCAAAGCTGCCGCGCCAACTCGGTTTCTGGAGTTTATGGCTGCTGGTGATTAATGGCCTGATTGGTGCCGGCATTTTCGGTTTGCCAGCCGGCGCCGCAAGACTGGCCGGTGATTTCAGCCTGTGGCTGTATCCGCTTTGCGCTTTGTTAATCCTGCCGGTGCTGTTGTGTTTTGCTGAACTCGCCAGCCGGTTTGCCGGTAGCGGCGGGCCGGCACGATATGCCGATGCAGCTTTTGGCCCGGTGTTCGGCTTTCAGGCCGGCTGGTTGTATTATCTGGCCCGGCTGGTGTCGGTCGCGGCGAACAGCGTGTTGCTGGTCGATTCGGTCAGTTATTTTTTCCCAGCGCTGCAAAGTGGCAATCCGCGCTTGCTGCTGTTGCTTGGCATCATTGGTAGCCTGACGCTACTGAATGTCTGTGGCGTGCGCCAGACGATGCGCTGGTTAGGGGCATTAACGGGGGTAAAAATTGCCATCATTGCCGGTTTTGCCGCCAGTGGTTGTGCTTTAGTCCTGATGCCTGCAGCACCGCTGCACCACATTCAATGGCAGCCATTCTGGAGTTATACCGCCGTCAGCGACGGCCCGGCCGCCCTACTGTTGCTGGTCTATGCCTTTGTTGGCTTTGAGTCGGCGCTAATTCCGGCCGGCGAAGCGAAAAACCCGCAACGCGATTTGCCCCGTGCTTTGTTACTGGGTTTAGCTGTTGTCACTTTGTTGTATATGGCTGTACAGGCCGCTTGCCTGCTTTTGCTGCCAGACCTCGCCGCCAGCAAAACGCCGCTGCTGGAGGCCACAGCGCATGCCGCAGGTTTATGGGGCTACGAGCAGTGGCGCCCTGCCGCGACTGCCGTGCTGATGTCGGGCATTATCGCCTCGGTCAGTGCCAATCTGTTGGGAGCTATGTTCTCGACGCCACGCCTCAGCCACAGCCTGGCGACACAAGGCCAGCTACCGGTCTGGTTTGCGAAGGTCCATCCGCGTTTTCGGACACCAGCCAACGCCATCTGGTTTTTTGGCGCCCTGACTCTGTTGCTGGCCTGCGCCGGCAGTTTTTTCTATCTGGCGGCAGCAACAGTCCTCATCCGCGCTTTATTGTACGGTCTGTGTTGCATAGCGTTGCCCGTGCTGCGCCGCCAGCAGCCATCTGAGCTGCAACTGCCGCTGGCAATGTTATTGCCCTGGCTTGGCCTCGCGGTTTGTCTGTGGCTGGCTTCGCAGGTCAGCAGCACTTCAGTCTGGTTAACTGCAGCTCTCATCGCATTAGGGATTACACTGTCGCAGCTCGCCCAAAGCACAACAAAACGCTGAAAAGGTTATGCCGGTCCGATGAATCGCAGGTTATCGGTATTTTTGTGCTCTATGTCGCCTGCAGCACCGTCAGCCAGGCTAGAACCGACTATGCTGGGGTTTAACACCGTTCGTCTGGCCATCGGTAAAATTGGCGACCGCAGGCTTTAATTTTGCCGCTGCTGACACCACAGTAAATAAAGGTACATCAATCAAGAGCTTTGGCTCTGGCATCTGAGGATTTAACATGGCGAAGAAACAACCGAAGTCTGCACAACT
>CAMLNG010000378.1 GCA_946481195.1 uncultured Chromatiaceae bacterium | reverse complement strand
GCACGAGCAGCAGCAACCGCCAGTTGAGTAAAAACCGAAGTGCCCGCAATACATTAGTTGCCGCCATTACAAGATTCCGCCACTTGGTAACAATAAAAAAATCATCAATGTTCAGCTCCAGTACTAACAATCAACCAAAGCATTGTACTCAGCGAGCAAATCCAGCAACAGAAATCAGCTGGCTATACCTACATTACTCCGAAGTTTCACTATTCCAGCCGTAAGCGTTGGTAATACGGTCTGCCACCTGATTCATCAGCGCCATACCGTTGTCACCGTTGGTCATAATAATCATGCCGTAACCTTTACTGAGATGCCCCGTCATCCAGGCGCGATATCCCCAGTTTGAACCGCTATGGGAGAAAAACTGTTGCTGCCCCCGGGTTTCAATTTTAAAGCCGACCGCATAAGGCCCAACCTTGACCGGCGTGGTCATGTTTGTTGCCGCCTCACGGCTCAGCAGCTGGCCTTTTGTATCGCGCAGTGCAGTTTGTAATTCAACAATAAACTTCGCCAAATCGGTCGGTGTGGTCCAAAGCGCTGCGGCGGCTTGTTCCGGATAAACATGCCAGGGCTGCGTCATCCGTTTGCCCTGTTCATCATGTGCCAATGCGGCAGTCTGCTGTGTTGGCATCCCGTCAAAGCTACTGTCTGACATCTGCAGCGGCGTCAGCACTGACTGTTGCATCAGCTGGGCAAAGGCGCACCGACACAGGTCCATCATCGCCTGTTGCATAATCATAGTGCCGCCACCCGAGTATTTGTATTCGGTATAAGGTGGCCGCGCGAACAACACTTTCCCCACATTCGATGGGGTCTCCCCGTTCAGAATTTGCACCACGGTCGGTAAGGCGGCTTGCGGCGCATAACCAGGGAAACCGAAACCATCATCAGCACCCGACGTATGGCTAAATAAACTGCGGGCTGTAACACTTTGCTGCGCGTTCAGTTTGGAAACCGGAACTTTCCATGAAGTGAGATAGGTGTTGATGTCTTTATCGAGGTCCAGCTGGCCGGCATCGACCATCCGCATCGCAGCCATCGCCGTCACCGGCTTTGAGATAGATGCCGCCTGAAAACGGGTACGGGTGTCGGCTAAGCGCCCGCTGGCCGCATCAGCCACCCCATAAGCTTTGGCCCAGTGCAGCTTAAAGTCTTTCACCACTGCAATGCTGAGACCTGGCACCTGCAGCTGCTGCATTAGAACTGGCAAAGTCAGTTTGTCAAAATCGGTAGTGCCAGCGCTTTGCGCAGCTTCAATCTGTTGTATAACAGCGGCCACTTGCGGTTGTGCCGGCGCAGCCGACGCGATAAAAGCACTGCTAAGTGCCAATAACAGACTTATTTTACTAACCACTGCTAAGGTCCTTAAGTTTCAGAGCGGCTCTGCAACAGGTGAACAGAAGGCAGCTGAGATTTAGTTGTTGTCCGCAAATTCCTGGCTGTCGGTTTCCGACCCTCAACTCAATGAGTTACAGCATGCAAATGGAGTGGAACCTCCTTCATGCCACAGCGCGTTATTACCTTCGCACCCGCTTTGTCAGTTTTTTGATTAATACCCTGCTGTCTTCACGCGGACTTTCACATTCTTGGTGAGCTTTAACTTGCCACGGCAATTGAAGAAAGCCACTCCTTGGTAACATAAAAATCACAATACATCAATGCAGATTGGCCCGTTGCTGATACTGCCGGACCAATACAGTTGAGTGGCTATCAGACCCCCATACCGGCAAATAGCCGTGGGTTGTAGATATCGTGAAACACTTGTTCGAGGCGCAGCTGACTGGCATCCGGGTGGCTGGCGTTAAACAGCAGGATGCTGCCAAGGCCGGGCGGGACTGTGACGCTTGGCAGTTCCAGCGCTACTTTTTGTTGGCTGTGCAGCCAGTCACAACCAAGTTGCTGGGTACTGGCCGGATATGGAAAGCTGTCCCAGTCGGCTGGCAAATCAGCATTGAAACGATCGATCAATACATCCGGCAGCTGATACTGACCAAGCCGATAGTTTTTTGGCATAAAACGCGGCGATGGCAAATAATTGGCGACTTCCAGCATCGCGACTGCGGCAGAGCTGGCGAAATACAACACACGCTGGCCGGGCTGATTCCAGCGGCCACCGCTTTTAAAACTGGCGCCCTCGCCGCTGAAATTCTCTAAGAAAGCTTCCGGGCAGATGCGGTAAAGCTGCATCAGCTAAAGTCACCAAATTCAATGGCTTGCAGCACATCAGCCACCATGTTGCGGCCAACAAAACTGTCAAATAATGCGATGGGTTTGTCGCCAGACAAGGCTGGCATCGGGCTGTTCAGCCATTGGCGCGCCATCTCGGGGCCAAACAGATTTTCGGCACGGCAAATCAGTTGCAGCATATCCAGCACAGGTTCGGCCTGGTGGCTGGGTAAGGTGCCTTTGTACAGCCGGCTGATGTTAGCGGCGCTGATGGAAAGCGCCACCACCAATACAGGTTTTAATTCGGGTAACCATTGCAGCAGGGTTTTCACTTTGTCGCCGGAGACGCCGTCGCGCACCAGCTGCAGATAACTGCGTTTATTTTCAAACACTGCGGCTGAAACAGCGCAGGCGTCGGACACAGTTTGATAAGACAGGGCCATGATGGACCTCCTTGAAGTTCCCTTTGACGATACATCAAAACGAGCCAGCCATCAAATCAAATTGATTAACGCAACCCAGAACGCAAAGCCGCACGCCTAGATTTAAGGTGTACTACGGCAACTGGGCGCGGCACTTTCCGCTGCAAAATGATGGCTTTGCCCATCAAGATTCACTGTCTTTCGCCACTGCCGCTTCCGCCGCGGCTTGACAAATCGCCTGCATGCGCCGTTTTACCTCAGGTTCCTTCTCGGCGAGCATTTGCTGCAAAGCGCTGACGTAAGCCGGGTTTTCGTGAAATGGCACGCCGATTTGATAGACATCAGCAAGATTAATCATCAGCTCGCGATCATGCTGATTAAACACCTCAACCAGCTGGTCGGCCTTGGCTCTGCTGACACCCAGCGCTTCAAACACTGAGCGCCCCATCCGCAGCGTGCTGTCGTAGGTTTCGCGGATAATGTCGCGACAGCCATAGGCATACAAGTCATAGACATGATGCCGGTCAACCGCGCGGGCAATGACATGCACCTGCGGATAATTCTGCAGCACGTAACGCACCAGCCGGGTGGTTTGTTCCGCTTCATCCAGCGCCACTATCAAAATTTTTGCCTGCGCTATCCCCGCAGCAGCCAGCATGTCGGGCCTGGTTGCATCACCAAAAAAGTAACGCACGCCGATGGCGGCCATGGCGTCGAGCCGCTGATAGCTGTAGTCAATGACAGTGGGCTGATAACCGGCCATTTTCAGCATCCGGTCAACCAAACCACCGACACGGCCAGAGCCGGCAATAATAATGTCGGTATTTTCTGGTAAATCACTGTCTGCCGGGCGCTCCGGCTGGGTAAAGCGTGGTGCAATCACCTTTTGATACAGCAGAAATAACAATGGTGATAACACCATCGACAAGGTCACTACCAGCGAGATTTGCTGGGCCAGAGCCGCAGGCAGCACCTGATGGCCAACGGTAAAGGTCAGCAGCACAAAACCAAATTCACCGGCTTGTGCCAGGCCAAGCGCCAGCAGCCATTTTTCCGCGCCCTGAATGCCAAATAACCGGCCAAGCAGCAACAATACCGCGGTTTTAATCACGATCAGCCCCAGTGTCAGCGCGACTATCAGCGGATATTGCTGCGCCAGCACGCTGAAGTTGATGCTGGCACCAACGGTGATAAAAAACAGCCCGAGTAACAAGCCTTTAAATGGCTCGATATTACTTTCCAGTTCATGTTTATACGACGAATTGGCCAGCACCACACCCGCCAGAAAAGTACCAAGCGCCGGTGACAGCCCCACCAGCGTCATCATCAGCGCGATGCTCGCCGCCGTGGCCGCCCAAGCGAGCGCTCGGATCGTGGATCCGATTTCGTTTTACGAACACATGGCGCATCGAATTTTGGGAAGTGTCCCAAATTGAGACACGGCTAAACCGTTGGCGGTCCGGTGCCCCATTTGGGCGCCCGGGGCCTCCGCCG
>CAMLNG010000377.1 GCA_946481195.1 uncultured Chromatiaceae bacterium | reverse complement strand
CGGATTATTACGCTTGGTACCCACCTGCTGGAACCGGGGATGGCGGTACGGGAGCTGCAACCATGAGTTTTAACCTGTCGGTATTGGCGGTGCGCGAGCGCGCTATCACCTTGTTTTTTATTCTGCTGGCCTTTATCGGTGGCACCTGGGCGTTTTTGTCGCTGGGCCGCGCCGAAGACCCGTCTTTTACCATCCGCGCTTTAGTAGTATCGGCCTACTGGCCCGGCGCCACCGCTGAAGAAGTGCAGGCGCAACTGGCTGACCGTTTAGAAAAACGTATTCAGGAAGTGCGTAATATCCATAAAATCGACAGCCAGGTGCGCCCCGGCGCGGTCAATTTAACCATTGAATTTAAAGACTATACGCCCTCCTCCATGGTGCCGGACCTGTTCTACCAGATCCGCAAGCGCATGCAGGAAGAAGCGGCCAATATGCCGGCCGGCGCCATAGGCCCGCTGGTCAACGATAACTTCTCGGACGTGTATTTCAGTTTGTTGTCACTGACAGCGCCTGGCTTGCCGTTTCGTGAGTTAAGCCGTCAGGCCGAACAGCTGCGCGATGAGCTCAGTATGGTGCCCGGTGTGCTGAAAGCAGTGATCGTTGCCGACCGGCCAGAGCGGGTTTTTATCGATTTTGATCAAAATAAACTGGCAGCCCTCGGCATCAGCCTGCTCGATCTGCAACAGCAAATCACTGCTGCCAGCCGGATGTTACCGGCCGGCCAGCTGGAAACTCAGGGTCAGGCGCTGCAGTTCAGGCTCGACGCCCGCACCGACAGCTTCAGCGAACTGCAACAACTGCCGGTCCGGGTCAACGGTAAGCTCATCCGCTTGTCGGAAATTGCCACAGTGCAGCGCGGGTATGAAGAACCGGCGCGTTTATTGGCGCGCACCGGCGGCGATGCGGCGATTCTGGTCGGCGTGGTGATGCAACAAGGTGAAAACGGCCTGGTGCTTGGCAAAGCGCTGCAGCAAAAACTCAGCGAAATTCAGGCGCAGCTGCCGCTTGGCATGGAATTACATCAGTTAACCAACCAAGCCGAAGCCATCTCTAAAGCTGTGAATCTATTTGAAATTAAGTTTTTAGTCGCCGTACTGGTGGTGATGGCGGTCAGCGTACTGGCGATTGGCCTTCGCGCCGGTTTAGTGGTTGGCATCGCCATTCCACTGACCTTGGGCATTACCTTTTTACTGATGAAAATGGCTGATATCAACCTCGACCGGATCACACTCGGTGCGCTGATTATCTCGTTAGGTTTATTGGTCGACGACGCCATTATCGCCATTGAAATGATGATGGTGAAAATGGAACAAGGTGTGGAACGGGTGCGCGCCGCCGGCTACGCCTGGTCCGCCACGGCAGCCCCCATGTTATTCGGCACCCTGGTGACTATCGCCGGTTTTGTGCCTATTGGCTTTGCCAAATCCGGTGTCGGCGAATATACCGGCAATATTTTCTGGGTGGTGGGTTTTGCCCTGATAGTGTCCTGGGTGGTCGCAGTGACATTTACGCCATACCTCGGCGTAAAATTGCTGCCGGATGTCAAAGCCCATGCTCATGATCCATACCAGAGCCCGTTTTACAGCAAACTACGCACTTTGGTGCTGTGGTGTATCGGCCACAAAAAGACCGTGATTGGTATCACGGTGCTGGCCTTTGTGCTGGCGGTGCTCGGCATGGCTAAAGGCGTGCAGAAGCAATTTTTCCCAAGCTCTGACCGGCCGGAAGTGCTGGTCAGTGTCTATATGCCGCATGGCAGCGCTATCGCCAATACCGACGCTGTGGCGCTGAAGATTGAGCAGCTGCTGAAAGACAATACAGATGTGCGCTCGCTGTCGTCCTTTGTCGGCGCCGGCGCACCGCGCTTTTTTATCTCTGCCAACCCGGAACAGCCGGACCCGTCTTTTGCCAAAATTTTAATTGTTGCCAAAGACGCCGACGGCCGTGACCGGCTAATCCGATTGCTGCACGAGCATATCGACGCTGGCGAATTCAGCGCAGCGCGGGTGCGGGTAACCCGGTTGTTGTTTGGTCCACCGGTCCCATGGCCGGTCAGTTTCCGCGTGATGGGCAAAGATCCGCTGGAGCTGCGCCGTATCGCCTATCTGGTGCGCGACAAAATGGTCGCCAATCCAAACACCGTCGGCGCCCATCTGGAATGGGAAGAGCGGATGCCGGTGCTGGCACTGAAACTCGATACGGCCCGTCTGCTGGCCTATGGCCTGACCGCTTCTGATGTCGCACAGCAGCTGCAATTCCAGTTCAGTGGCGCCAGCATCACACAGCTGCGGGAAGATATCCGCACTGTGGATGTCACGGCGCGTTTAGACCGGACTCAAGTGCTGCAGCCTGATGCCATCGAACTAAAAACGCCGGGCGGCAAAGCCGTGTCCATCCGCCAGCTCGGCGAGATCCGCGTGCAATATGAAGAGCCGCTGCTGAAACGCTACAACCGCCAGACCTATCTGGCCGTGGTGGCTGACGTACAAGGCGCGCAGCCGAATGATGTGTCGAACCGCATCTGGGCGGAGCTGGCAGACATTCAGGCGCAGTTGCCACCGGGTTATCGCATTATGCAGGCCGGTTCGGTCGAAGAATCCGGCAAGGCCAATGCCTCTATTCAGAAACTGATGCCACTGATGGTGGCGCTGATGCTGATTTTTATCATGCTGCAGATGCGCTCTTTCACCGGCATGTGGATGGTGCTGGCGACGGCACCACTGGGCCTGATTGGCGCGACGCTGGCACTGCTGGTGTTCCGCCAGCCTTTTGGTTTTGTCGCGTTACTCGGTCTGATAGGCCTTGCCGGCATTTTGATGCGTAACACGCTGATTTTGACCCAGCAGGTCAGTGACAACCTGAACGAC
Source organism: uncultured Chromatiaceae bacterium (assembly GCA_946481195.1). The sequence continues at coordinate 1,233 of CAMLNG010000377.1, read as the reverse complement.
GGCTGGGCCGCGCGTGATGCGGTGGTAGAAGCCACTATTCACCGCGCCCGCCCGGTGCTGTTAACCGCGCTCGCCGCGATGCTGGCTTTTGTGCCGCTGACGCTGGATACCTTCTGGGGGCCGATGGCCTTTGTGCTGATTGGCGGCGTTGGTGTCGGCACAGTGCTGACGCTGTTGTTCGTGCCCGCGCTTTATATGGTGTTTTTCCGCAAACGCCTGGCGCAGGTACCGGTGGTGTAATGATGTACGGCGACGCTTCGCTTGCCGCTACCTACAAGCATCAATAATGCGGTAGGTACGCGCAAGCAAAGCGCCGCCGTACATTGGTACATTGGTACATTGACAACAGCGTCTCAAGCAAACAGGATGTTTTTTTTAACACAGGATGTTCCCGATGAAAAAAACCATCGCTTTGACCTTTGCGCTGCTAACCAGCTCAATCGCTTACGCCAGCCAGAGTTTTGGTCCGGCCTTTGATTTCAGCAAATCCGCCGCGGTGACAGTGGCACAGGTACTGGCCAAACCCGATAGTTATCTGCGGCAGCCTTTTACCGTAGAAGGCAAAATTGACGCAGTCTGTGAGAAAAAAGGCTGTTGGATGCAGTTTGCGACTGGTGCAGCTGAGCCGACTTTCCGCCTCAAGGTCAAAGACGGTGACATGGAGTTTCCGGTCAGCGCCAAAGGCAAGACCGCCTATGCCTATGGCTCGCTCAAAGCCAAAGTGATGACGCTGGAACAAAGTAAAACCTACCTGAAACATCGCGCCGAAGAACAAGGCGAAGCCTTTGACCCCGCCAAAGTAACCAGTGCTATCACCTTATATCAGTTTGAGCCTGTGTCAGTATTGATCGAATAAGTCACTGAGTTGACTGGGCGAATTTTCCGGTGCGGCAGAGCAGCGGCCCTTTACTGCCCGCTGCTGCTTTGCGCTGCGCCAAACTGATAACTGGCGCTGATATTCGGATTGGCAGACCAGACCGGGTCCGCTTGCAGCACTGCGCCTCTGAATTTGCTGCTGACCTGAAGCTGCAGGCCTTTGTCGCCAACAGCTTGCCACTGCACATCCACACCAAGCTGCTCCGGATGGCCTTCGCTGATAAACAAATTACCCGGGCCGTCGGCCAGAATGCCGTCTTTCACCAGCACCGAGATATTGCTGCTAAATCCCGGCACATTATTGCAGCTGCGTACAAACACCACTGCGGTAAATTTGTCGTCCGGCGAGACCAGCTG
>CAMLNG010000376.1 GCA_946481195.1 uncultured Chromatiaceae bacterium | reverse complement strand
GATGGTGCCGGCCAACCGCATCGGTTCACAGGTATTGAGCCTTGCCCAGCTAAAAATCTTACAGGAAGTGATAACGCTCGCGGTGTTTATCCCGTTCGCCGTGCTCTATATGAAAGAGCCATTTAAACTGAATTATGTCTATGCCGGCATTTGTCTGCTTGGCGCAGTTTATTTTATGTTTTACCACAAGGGCTAAGCGCTGCTTAGCCGCGGTGTTGTTTTAACAGCTCGTAAGCAGCTTGAATTTGCTGGGTTTTCTGATTGGCCAGTTCCAGCATTTCCTTCGGTAAACCCTGTGACATCAGCTTATCCGGGTGATGCTGAGACATCTGCTTTTTATAGGCCTTTTTCAGTTCATTGTCACTGCAGCTGGCTGCCACGCCAAGCAGCTGGTAGGCATCAGCAATAGCATCTGCAGCAGGGGTTTGTTTAGTCTGACGCTGGGAGAAACGCGCTTCGGCTTCAAACCGTCCCAATAAATACTGCAATCGCGTATTTGAAATCGCCAGGGCGCTGGCGACCTGCTGCAATAAATTCAGTTCTATGTCACTTAAGCGGCCGTCGACATAAGCAACCGAGATTTGGATCTCGAGGAACATCTGCAACAAATCCGGTCGCCAGCGAAACGCCTGCCGCAACGTCTGCAGTTGCTGCTGCAACGGAAAATCGGCGGCTTTACCTTCGCGAAAGGCCCGTTGCGCTTCCTGCTGCTGTGTCGCACCAAGACCCAGTTGCTGCATAAAAGCGACGGCTTTATCAATATGGGCCGGCGTTACCACGCCATCAGCCTTGGCCAGATGTCCCATCACGGCAAAAGTGCTGTACATAAACAGGCCCTGTGCGTCGGCCTGATCGCGTTTTAAACCAGCAAAACCACCAGCTTGTTCAAATTGTTGCCGCAGGCCACGGTCAAACCAATGACCAATAAAAACACCGGCGATCAGGCCGGGGATTTTAAACATGGCGAGGCCAAACAAGCCGCCTAATAACTTGCCCCACATAGTCAGCTCCTGCTGCGAATGTATAAATCGGCGTCAGCCAGCCGTTGCGGCGTGCCGATATCAGCCCAATAGCCCTGATACAGTTCAGCACTGACCTGATGCCGCGCCATCGCTGCCCGTAAAAATGGCGCTAGTTTTTGCGCACCGGATGGCACATCACGAAAAAATTCCGGCCGGTAAACCGCAATACCACTGAACGTAAATTTGCTATCGCCATCCGCCTGGGCCAAGCCGTCTTGCAACGCAAAATCCCCCTGTGGATGTTGCGGTGGATTCGGCACCAATACCAGATGCGCTGATTTACCGGGTTTTAATCCATCAGAAAGCTTAGCGAACGGATAGTCCGTTAACACATCCCCGTTGACCACCAGAAACGGGAAGTCACCAAGTAAAGGCAAGGCCAGCCGGATGCCGCCGGCGGTTTCCAGACCGGTTTCACCTTCAGGCGAATAGCGGATCTGCAAACCGTATTGCTGTCCGTTGCCAAGTTCAGCCTCGATTTTTGCGCCAAGCCAGGCATGATTGATCACCACATCCTGAATGCCGGCAGCACGCAAGGCCTGCAAATGATGCACAATTAAAGGCTTGCCGCCGACCGGCAATAAAGGTTTTGGCAGCACGTCAGTTAACGGGCGCATCCGCTCGCCGCGGCCTGCCGCCAGAATCATTGCTCTCATGCGCTCACCTTGGCAAAACGTGGCATCACGACTTGCTCAAACCATTGGCTGAACGCCGTTAACTCCGGATATTGTTTGGCAATATCAACTATATAACCAAGAACCCGTGGTAAATCTGCGAGGTAGCCTGCTTTGTGATCACGATGATAAAGTCTGGCAAAAATGCCACAGACTTTGATATGCCGTTGCAGACCTGTCCAATCAAAAGCCCGGCTGAACTCCTCCGGCGAATAATGAGCTGGGAGCAGCCGCTGTTGCTGTAAGCTGTGATAAAACTCATCGCGTAGCAGCGCCACGTCCTCATCAGGCCAACGCAGGTAACAATCGCGTAGCAGAGAAACCGCGTCATAGCTGACCGGGCCCACCACTGCGTCCTGAAAGTCAATCACAGCCAAAGTTTGATCCGGCAGGATCATCAGATTTCGCGAGTGAAAATCACGGTGCATACCGGCTTGGGGCTGAGCCAGCACCACATCGGCAATCAGGTCAAAAGTGCTGTCGAGCAGCGCCTGGGTTGCAGAATCAATTGGCAGCTGCAAATGCACTGCTAAAAACCAGTCGGTAAAGATCTGCAGTTCACGCAGCACGAAGGCGCGGTCAAATGCCGGCAACAGGCCCTCTGACGTGTGTCGAACTTGCTGTTGCATCGGCAGCAGGGCCAACGCCTGACGATACCAATGCCGCATATTGTCCTGAGTCAGACTATATTGCAGCAAATCGTCGCCAAAATCCTCCAGCAGGATCAGCCCGGCGGCCGGGTCCGCCGCCAGAACCTTAGGTACGCGCAAACCGGCATCGGCCAGCGCCTGCGCTACAGCGATAAAACGCAGACAGTCCGCCGGAACCGGTGGTGCGTCCATCAGCATCCAGTGCTGCGTCCCGCTTCGCACACGCCAATAACGGCGGAAACTGGCGTCACCGCTTAAAGCGGTGTACTGCATTTGGCTGTCAGCCTGATACTGCTGTAAAAAATTCTGGATTTGTGACAACCTTTCCGCCACTTGTGCACTCCAAACCGGGCAAAAGCCGCACTATAACGGATTAGCCGAGCGGCGAAAATTGATTTATCATACAGGCCCTCTTTTTGCATTCTGGTCGGCTGCGACCTGACGGAACAGAGCAACTTTTTTGGAATACCGGATGAAATACCATGCCTTGTACCTGCTGATGTTCGGACTCCCGGGTCTGGCGCTTGCGGCTGAGCCGGTCAGGCAATGTTATCCCAGCCTGTCGTTGCCAGAGCGTTTATCACAACTGGATAAAAACGATAACAATCTGCGGATTTTTTCCGGCAAAGTCAGCCTGAACGACAATCAGAGCGCGATTTTCAGCGATGGCGTCGAATTAACGCATCGCGACACCCTATTGAGCGCTCCCAGCGCTACCTTTTCCAAAACCGAGCAAAAAATGTTTGCTGACGGCGGCATCAGCTACTACAGCCCGCAGTTAAAAGTCAGCAGCAGCTCGTTCAGTGCCCGTATCGACGATAATAATGCCACCATGACGGATGCGGACTACCGCTTTATCAGTCAGGCTGGCCGCGGTTATGCCAAAGAAATGCAGGCATCCAGCGAACAGGTGAAATTAAAAGAAGCCAGTTTCACCACTTGCCCGGATGGCGACAACGGCTGGGCGCTGGAAGCGGAAGACATTCAGCTCAATGCCGATGACGGCTGGGGGGAAGCCTGGAATTCCGTGGTGAAAATCAAAGGCGTGCCGGTGCTGTATCTGCCGTACATGACTTTTCCGGTCAGTAATCAGCGTAAATCCGGTTTGCTGATCCCTAAATTTGGCAGCTCGCAAAAGCTAGGGGTAGATTTCCAGCTGCCTTATTATCTGAATCTGGCTGAAAACTATGATGCGACCATCACGCCGCGTTACATGAGCGAGCGTGGCACCCAGCTGAAAACTGAATTCCGCTACCTGACAACACAGGATAGTGGCAAATTGCAGCTCGAGTTTTTGCCAAACGACCAGGACAAACCTGCAGGCTTTGGCAGCCGCTATCTGAGCCATGTCGAGCATCGTTCTGATTTTGCCGACAACTGGCGGGCCCAGGTCGATTTTACTGATGTCAGTGATGATGCTTATCTCAGCGAACTGGGCTCAGATTTTAATAACCAAAGCGATACTCAGCTCAACCGTCAGGCCAGCCTGAGTTATTTCGGCACTGATCTGCATTCAAACATCCGGCTGCAGGGCTTTGAAATTCTTGGTAATTATGCCGACAGCTATTCTTATGCGGCCTTGCCGCAGTGGGATCTAAGTTCAGCCCGTCCCACGAAATTGCCTGCCGGCGTTGAGTTCAGCTGGCACAGTCAGTATTCACATTTTGCCAACGATAATGCGCCGATCACCGAAGCTGACCGCCTGCATTTGGAACCGACCTTACGCTTACCGTACATCACGCCCGCTTATGAACTGCAGTT
>CAMLNG010000375.1 GCA_946481195.1 uncultured Chromatiaceae bacterium | reverse complement strand
AAAGCTGTGGATCACTGTGTATGCCACAGACGACGAAGCTTTTGATATCTGGACCCAGCAAATCGGTGTGCCAAAGGAACGGGCTATCCGCATCGGTGATAACAAAGGCGCGCCTTTTGCGTCTGACAACTTCTGGGCCATGGGCGATACCGGCCCTTGTGGCCCTTGTACTGAAATTTTCTACGACCACGGCGACCATATCTGGGGCGGCCCACCGGGCTCACCGGAAGAAGACGGCGACCGGTTCATCGAAATCTGGAACAACGTTTTTATGCAGTTCAACCGCCACGCCGATGGCCGGATGGAACCACTGCCAAAACCAAGCGTTGACACCGGCATGGGCTTAGAGCGCATCGCGGCGATTCTGCAGCATGTGCATAGCAACTATGAAATCGACACTTTCCAGGGCCTGATCAAAGCTGCCGCGGCGGTGACCGGCACTACAGATCTGGACAACAAATCACTGCGCGTGATTGCCGACCATATCCGTTCTTGTTCTTTCCTGGTCGCTGATGGTGTGATGCCGTCCAACGAAGGCCGTGGTTATGTGCTGCGCCGGATCATCCGCCGCGCGGTTCGCCATGGCAATCAGCTCGGCGCCAAAGGCGTGTTTTTCAGCAAATTAGTGGCAGAACTTGCCGTGCAGATGGGCGAGGCCTATCCGGAGCTGATTGAAAAACAAGCCATTATCGAAAAAGTACTGCGGATGGAAGAAGAGCAGTTTGGTAAAACGCTGGAGCGTGGCCTGCTGTTATTAAAAGATGCGCTGGCACAACTGGGCGACAGCAAAGAGATCCCGGGTGAAGTGGTGTTTAAACTCTACGACACTTATGGCTTCCCGGTGGATTTAACCAGCGACGTCGCCCGTGAACAGGGCTTCACCGTAGATCAGGCCGGTTTTGAAGCGGCGATGGAAGCACAGCGTAAACGCGCGCAGGCTGCATCGAGTTTTGGCCAGGATTACAACCAAACCGTGACTTCTGAGCAAGTGACAGATTTCACGGGTTACACTGAACAACACGGCAATGCCGTGGTGCTGGAAATTGTCCGCGATGGCGACAAAGTTGAATCTGTTATCGATGGCCAGCAGGCACTGGTGATCCTGGATAAAACACCGTTTTATGCTGAATCCGGCGGTCAGATGGGCGATACCGGCACTCTAACGCTGGCGTCCGGTGCAGTGTTCAACGTGGTCGATACGGTCAAAATCGGCAAAGCTTTCGCACATCGCGGCACCATCACCGGTACGTTAACCGTCGGTGAGCGCGTCGATGCCCAAATTGATAACGAGCGGCGCAGCGCCATTCGTAAAAACCACTCAGCGACGCACTTATTACATGCCGCTTTACAGCAGGTGTTAGGTGCCCACGTGGTGCAAAAAGGCTCGCAAGTAGGCCCGGATCGTCTGCGGTTTGACTTCGCCCATTTTGAAGCAGTCAAAGCGGACGAAGTCCGTCAGATTGAGCAACTGGTCAACGCACAAATTCAGGCTAACCATGAAGTGCTGACCCGGCTGATGCAGCTGGATGCGGCCAAAGCCGCCGGTGCCATGGCGCTGTTTGGCGAAAAATATGACGACGATGTACGGGTGTTGTCGATGGGCGACTTCTCGATTGAACTCTGCGGCGGCACCCACGTGGCCCGCACTGGTGATATCGGCCTGTTTAAAATTGTGGTCGAAAGCGGTATCGCCGCCGGTGTGCGCCGGATTGAAGCTGTGACAGGCGCTGGCGCGCTGGCGTACCTGCACAAGTTGGAACAGCAGGCACAGCAGGTTGCCGCTTTATTAAAAGGCGACGTGCTGTCGATTGGCGAGCGCGTGGTGCAGACCTTAGACCGCAGCAAACAGCTGGAAAAAGAGCTGGAACAGTTAAAAGCGAAAATGGCCAGTGCCGCCGGTGCGTCATTGCTGGAAAAAGCAGTCGCCATTAACGGCACCAAAGTGCTGATTGCAGAGCTTGCCGGCGTCGATCCAAAAGGCTTCCGCACTATGGTCGACGAGCTGAAAAACAACATCGGCTCCGGTGTCATTCTGCTGGGTACTGCCAGTGAAGGTAAAGTCAGTTTGATCTCTGGTGTGACCAAAGATCTGACTGACAAAGTGAATGCCGGCCAATTGGTTGGCTGGGCGGCTGAACAGCTTGGTGGCAAAGGCGGCGGCAAGCCTGACCTGGCGCAGGCTGGTGGTACCGACGTGGCGGGGCTTGGCAAAGTATTGGCAGCTGCGACTGACTATCTGGCAGCGAAGCTGTAACAGGTGGCACTACTGGTCCAAAAGTTCGGTGGTACCTCAGTTGGAACCACCGAACGGATTGAAGCGGTCGCAGAGCTGATTATCCGCACTGTGCAGGCCGGGCATAAAGTCGTAGCTGTCGTCTCGGCGATGGCCGGTGACACCAACCGGCTCTTGGGGCTGGCCCAGCAGATTGATGTCAAAGCGGCGCCCCGTGAGCTGGACGTGCTGGCGGCCGCCGGCGAACAAGTCACAGTGGCGCTGTTAGCCATCGCACTGATTAAACGTGGTTATCCGGCGGTGTCCTTGCTGGCAGACCAGGTGTGTATCCGCACCGATAATAAGTTTGGGCGTGCCCGCATTGAAGAGGTTGAGACGCACCGGTTGCAACAGGAACTGGAGCAAGGTCACATTGTGGTCGTGGCCGGTTTTCAGGGCCGCGACTTCGAAGGCAACCTGACGACGCTCGGCCGTGGTGGCTCTGATACGTCAGCCGTTGCGCTTGCAGCGGCGCTCAAAGCAGATGAATGCCAGATTTATACCGATGTGGATGGGGTTTATACCATTGATCCAAGGATTTGTCCGACGGCGCAGCGCTTAGCGTTTATTCCCTTTGGCGATATGCTGGAACTGGCCAGTGTCGGCGCTAAAGTACTGCATTCGCGCTCTGTCGAGTATGCCGGCCGTTTTCAGGTGTTGTTGCGTGTGCTGTCAACTTTTCGGCCGGATGCCGGCACTTTGATGGTGTATCGCGATATGCCACAGCTGCCAATGTTGTCGGGTATTGCCTGTCAGCATGGTCTGACACGGGTTCAACTGGAACAGGCCAGTCCTGAGTTGGTATCTGCTGTGCTGGAATTACTGAGCACACGGAACATTGACATCGACATGCTGCGAACCGAGACGGGCAGCATTTCGCAAACAGAATGGGTACTGGCGAATGCGGATTGGCAGCAAGTGGCTGAGGAAGCTCGGGAATTACTGAAAAATTGTCAGGGCGCTGCACTCCGTACTCAGGCAAATCTTGCTAAACTGTCGGTAGTTGGCTGCGGCATCGGTACACAAGCTGATATAGTGGCCCGCGTGCACCAGTTGTTAGATTTGCTGAACATTGAGCTGTGGTCTGTGTATCAGACAGACACCCGGCTCTCGGTGCTGATGGCGGCTGAACAGGTTGACGCCACCGCGGCAAAATTGCATCAGGTTTTGTTCGGCAGCGATAATTAATCGCTGGATTTTCATAAATTTGAATGCTGAGTTATCATTGAAGACATGGACGCGTTGGCACAAAACCAAGCGTCGTAGTTATCGCTGGGAAATCTGGGATTAAAGGATAGGAGCAAACGAATGCTTATTTTGACCCGTCGCGTTGGTGAGACATTAATGATTGGTGACGAAGTGACTGTCACAGTGTTGGGTGTTAAAGGGAATCAGGTACGGATTGGGGTGAATGCGCCAAAAGAAGTGTCTGTGCACCGCGAAGAGATCTATATGCGAATTCAGGCTGAAAAGGGCACACCAGGTAGCTACAGCCAGGATGATGATCAATAAGTCTGTTTTGGTAAATCATTGTTTTTATTGTTTTGTTGTGTGAAAAATGGCCAGGTTAGTGAATAATTGCGCAGATTGTCTAAAAGGTCGGCAATCGCGCAGAGTGGCTCAAAATTTTGTTTGACTTATTTTCCTGAAACATTAATATACGCACCGCAACGTAGCGCGGAGAGATGGCCGAGTGGCTGAAGGCGCACCCCTGCTAAGGGTGTATAGGGGAAACTCTATCGAGGGTTCGAATCCCTCTCCCTCCGCCAGTTGTTTTTAGATTAGATGGACGCATAGCTCAGCTGGATAGAGTACTCGGCTACGAACCGAGCGGTCGGAG
>CAMLNG010000374.1 GCA_946481195.1 uncultured Chromatiaceae bacterium | reverse complement strand
TTTTTAACAGGTTTTCACGCCGTTAGATAGCGTTGGCGCGTTCTTTAGCGCCTCTTTCAGCGCCCTTTCAGCGCATTGCCACCAGCATCGCTGACGGCTCTTCCAGGTATTTTTTCCACAGGTTGGTAAAGCGTGCAATAGTGCCGCCATCAATCACCCGATGGTCACCCGACCAGCTGACCTGCATGATGGAGCGCGCCACCACATGGCCTTTGCTGTCAAAACGCGGCAGTTGCTGCACTTTACCCAAAGCCACAATCGCCACTTCCGGTTTATTGATAATCGGCGTCGCGACAGTGCCGCCGATAGCGCCAATATTGGAAATGGTGATAGTGCCACCTTTTAAATCTGCCGGGCTGACACGCCCTTCACGTGCTAAGTCAGTAAGCCGCGTCAAATCCAACGCGATTTCGACAATTGATTTGCGCTGGCAATCTTTTACGTTAGGCACTAACAAACCGACTTTAGAATCGACCGCAATCCCGATGTTATGCTCGTCAAAATAAGTCAGCGCTGTGCAATCAGCGTTAACCTGACTATTCAGGATTGGGAACTCGTTTAAAGCCAGCGACATCGCTTTCATAAAAAACGGCATCATGGTGAGCTTGACGCCTTGTTTTGCCAGACTGTCTTTCAGGCTTAAACGCAAAGCAATCAGTTCGGTGAGGTCAATCTCTTCGCAATAAGTAAAATGCGGAATGGTCGCGACAGACTCAGCCATCTGCCGCGCCATCGCCGCTTTAATGCCTTTGATCGGCTCAACCCGGCGGCCGGTGCTGCCTGCGGCAATTGGCGCTGGCGCAGCATCACGCGTCACTGCAACTGGTGCGGCGGTGGCTTGTGCTGTTACGGCACCAGAAGCAAACGCTTGCACGTCTTGTTTAAACACCCGGCCTTTTGGCCCGGTACCTGGCACACGATGGATATCAACACTGAGTTCACGCGCCAGGCGGCGCACGGCCGGGCTTGCCAGCGCTTTATGACCGGCCGGCAGACTGGTGGCAACTGCTGTTGTTGGCGCAGGGGTTGTTGCACACGGCTGAACCGCTGCTGGCGCACTGACCTGCGCAGCAACCGGAGTTGCCGCAACAAGCGCAGCGTCCATTTCAACGGCAAAAAGCGGCGCATGCACTTTGGCAATATGACCTTTGGCGGTGTAAAGCTTGACCACTTTGCCCGGATGTTTGGCCGGGATTTGCACTAGGGCTTTGTCGGTCATCACATCACACACCGGCTGGTCTTCGGCGATGATATCGCCTTCTTTGACCAACCAATCGACCACTTCACATTCAACGATGCCTTCACCGATATCCGGCAGAATAAAATCTTCCACCACTTTACCGCCAACAGCAACAGGCGCAACCGGCGCTGCAACCACAGGGGCATCCCCGGCAGCGACATCCACAATCATTTCAAACAAAGGCGCATGCACTTTGGCGATGTCGCCTTTGGCGTAATAGAGTTTGCTGACTACACCGTTGTACACCGCCGGAATTTGTACCAGCGCTTTGTCGGTCATCACGTCGCAAATTGGCTGATCTTCAACAATGCGGTCGCCTTCTTTCACCAGCCAGTCGACCAGTTCACATTCGACGATGCCTTCACCAATGTCCGGCAGGATAAAATCTTTTTTCATCGATAACTCCGGCTCAGAAATTGACTGAAGCTTTAATGGCTTCGAAGGTTTTTAAATGGTCGGCCACATATTCTTTTTCCAGCGCCAGCGGGTACGGTGTATCCAGACCACACACACGCAGGATTGGGCTTTCCAGGTGCAGGAAACAGCGCTGCTGAATAGTCGCAGCGATTTCTCCGGCAAAACCACCGGTCAACGGCGCTTCGTGGTTAATTACCAGGCGGCCGGTCTTTTTCACTGATTCTGCGACAGTATCGACGTCCCACGGCAGAATGCTGCGAAGGTCAATCAGCTCACAGGAAATACCAATAGCTTCTGCCATTTCGACTGCTTTTTCCACGATTTCCATTTGCGCGCCCCAGGCCAGCACTGTGACCTGAGAGCCGGTTTTCATCACTTCGGCCTGGCCAATCGGCAGCTCGTAGTACTCTTCAGGCACTTCGCCGACGGATGCGCGGTACAGCTTCTTCGGTTCAAAGAAAATGACCGGATCCGGGCAGTTAATCGATGCCAATAACAAACCTTTGGCCTGATGCGGGTTGCGTGGCACCACGATTTTTAAACCCGGCGTGTGGGCAAAATAAGCTTCCGGTGACTGGCTGTGATAATGACCACCAGCGATGCCGCCACCGTATGGCGTGCGGAACACCAGACCACCGACGTTAAACTCATTACCCGAGCGGTAGCGGAACTTGGCGGTTTCATTGACGATTTGGTCAAAGGCCGGGAAGATATAATCAGCAAACTGAATTTCTGCCACCGGCTTCATGCCTTGTGCCGCCATACCATTGGCAAAACCGGCGATGCCTTGCTCTGTAAGAGGCGTGTTAAAACAACGCGCTTTACCGTATTTTTCCTGCAGTTTTGAGGTGGCACGGAACACACCGCCAAAATGGCCGACGTCTTCACCAAAACACACCACACCGTCATCTTTGGCCATCGCTAAATCGAGCGCGTTGTTGATGGCCTGTAACATATTCATTTTCGCCATTACATTCTCCCCGACGTGATTGGATACGCATCCGGATATTTGCGGATGTGGTCTTTCAGGTCCGCCAGCTGGCGTTCCAGTTCAGGGATTGGTTCGGCGTAGACATCACTGATCAGATGTTCGATTCCTGGCTTGGCGACCTTTTCCGCCACTTTTAACGCTTCCAGAATGTCCTGACGCAGCTGCTCAGTCGCAGCTTTGTCGGCTTCGTCATCCAGCCAGCCTTTCTGCAATAAAAATAAACGGAAACGCGCCACCGGGTCGTTTTTGCGCCAGAGTTCTTCTTCTTCTTTTGAGCGGTAACCACTTGGGTCATCGGAAGAAGAATGCGCACCTAAGCGGTAAGCAATAGATTCCAGCAATACAGGTTCGTTGTTGGCCAACGCGTATTCGCGTGCCATTTTAGTGGCCTGATACACCGCCAGAATATCCGCACCATCAACGCGGATAGTTTTCATGCCATAACCGACGCCACGACAGGCAATACCGTCACCTTTAAACTGTTCATTGGCCGGTGTTGAAATCGCGTAGCCGTTATTGCGGCAGAAAAACAGCACCGGGGCTTTATGCACCGCCGCCATATTCAGGCCGGCGTGGAAGTCACCTTCCGAGGCCGCGCCTTCACCGAAATAACAAATGGTGACGTTCGACAAGCCACGCAGTTTTTGTGCATAAGCATAACCAGCGGCTTGTGGGATTTGCGTACCCAGCGGGCTCGAAATTGTCATGTAATGAATGGCATTGCTGCCGTAATGCACCGGCATCTGCCGGCCTTTACCTAAATCTTTTTCATTGGAGAACAGCTGGTTCATGAACTGTTCCAGCGTGAAGCCCCGGTAACGCAAGGCGCCTTGCTCACGGTACTGCGCCATGATCATATCGGCGTCATCCAGCGCTGCGGCGCTACCAACTGTGGCGGCTTCTTCACCCAGACACTGCATGTAAAAACTGATACGGCCCTGGCGCTGTGCGCCTAACATCCGTTCGTCTAATACCCGGATAAAGGTCATGGTCTGGTACATTTTTAAGGCGGTGGCTTTATCCAGTTCAGGTGCGGTTGCGCCTTCGTAGAGGGTACCGTCGTCCTGCAAAATACGCAGTGTTGGGATCTGCAAGGCGTGGCCACTGGTGAATTCGGCCTGATGTACAGTCGAAATCGTGGCGTTATTCGGGTTGGTCATAGATCTCTCTTTGTCATGCGGGTAACGCGGACCTTGGTGTTTGCCGGCTTTACCTTGATGTTAAACCCATCTGACCGACAGTCTGTCGCTGTTTAGGTCAGCTTCTCCCCTGGATTTTTGCAGGCCATCTGGCGCGTCGGATTATTTTACTTGACGTAGACGTCAACCAAATCCCTGCATTGTCGCTGTTGTTGTTTTAATTCAGCGCGGCTGACTTTACCTTTACGTAAACTGCATTGCAACTGCGCCAGCCTGTAAAACGTAGCACAGCCGGCGTTTTTACGGTGAATTTTTCCGAGGCCTCGGATAAGGAAAACTAATG
>CAMLNG010000373.1 GCA_946481195.1 uncultured Chromatiaceae bacterium | reverse complement strand
CCAGGTTGCTGAATTCTTTGAATAAGACGTTAGAATGTAATTCGTCGACATGACCACACTGCTGGCAAATTAATAATTGCGCCGGGTGATGATGTTCAAAATGATGGCAAAGCATAAAAGCATTACTGGATTCAATTTTGTGAATAAAGCCCTGCTCGGTCAGAAATTCCAGTGCGCGATAGATTGTTGCAGGTTTCGCCGCAGGTTCAGTCTGCTTGAGTTGCTCCAACAATTCATAAGCACCAACCCCGCTTTGGGTTTCAGCCAATAAACGGAATACTTTTTCTCTGATTGAAGTGAATCTGGCACCATTTTGCATACAAATTTGCTGCGCTCTAATCACTAAGCTTTCAACTGACATCTGGGTTTAAACCTGCTGCTTCGTTTTTCGCAGTGTACCACAGAATAAAAATGGATAAATCGCCGAACCCATCGGAATAACGACTGATTCCGGTTAAAATAGCCGTCTTGCTGGAGGTTACCGTGAATCATAAATTTTCTGTCGCGCCAATGCTGGATTGGACCGATAAACACTGTCGTTATTTTCATCGTCAATTGAGTCGTCACGCTGTGTTGTATACCGAAATGGTCACGACTGGCGCTATTCTGTTTGGGCAGGGAGATTACCTGTCATTTAACGAAGCAGAGCATCCGGTTGTTGTGCAGCTGGGTGGTTCAGATCCGGTCGCCATGGCGAAGTCTGCAGTTTTATGTCAGCAGCACGGCTATGACGCCATCAATATTAACGTCGGCTGCCCGTCTGATCGGGTGCAAAACGGCATGTTTGGCGCTTGCCTGATGGCAAAGCCTGAACTGGTTGCTGAGTGCGTCAGTGCCATGCGGGCTGTCGTTGATATTCCGATTACGGTCAAGACACGTATCGGTATTGATGATTCTGATGACATGCAGTTTCTGACTGATTTCGTTGGTGTCGTCAAAGAAGCTGGCTGTTTACAGTTTATCATTCACGCACGTAAAGCCTGGTTGCAGGGACTGAGTCCCAAAGAGAACCGCGAAATACCGCCACTGAATTATCCACGTGTATATCAGTTAAAACAGCAGTTTCCTGAGCTTGATATTGCCATCAACGGTGGTATTAAAACCGTTGATGATTGTTTGCAGCATCTGAAACATCTCGATGGCGTGATGATTGGCCGTGAAGTCTATACAAACCCTTTATTGCTGGCTCAGATTGACCGGGCGTTGTATTTGGATGAGACGCCGGTTCCGACTCCGCATCAGGTAGTCCGGCAAATGTTGCCCTATATCGAGCAACAGATGCAGCAAGGTGCTCGGTTCTGGCATGTTGCCCGCCATATGCTCGGGATATTTCAGGGCGTACCGGGAGCAAGACAGTGGCGTCGCCATTTGAGTGAAGTTGGGCATCTTGCCAGCAGTGGTCCTGAGGTTTTGGAAGCTGCTTTGGCTAAGGTTCCAGAAGCTTGCTAAAATTTGGTTAATTTCGCTAATTTTTGGTTTTTGCGGTGCTTTAGCTTAGAGTCAGACTTAAAAGCGGTTAATTAAATTCATTTAAAAACAATAGGATATAATTGTTTTCTAAGTTGGCACAGGGATTGTAATTCATTGTCTGAAAGCAGTGAATTCAACCAACGAGGAAATTAACATGAAATCAATTAACAAAGTTTTATTCGTCACCGTTCTGATGTTTGGCACTCAAGCTGTCATGGCAGATCCGGTCAGTGAACTGACTACAATTGCGACAGCGCAGATCGCTGAACAAGCCGCGGCAATGAAAGTAAATCTGGCCGAGCAGTTACAACAGTCTCTGACTGAAAGTCTGGCAGATGCAGTAACAGAAGATGCTGAAGCTGCTGAAACTGAAGTGGTCGCAGGACTTGCCAGCAACGACACAACTATTGTGGAGTAACATGGTGATTCTTGCCTTATCTCCACAATTATTTGGGATGTTTTTGCTCCCCGTCATCAGTATCTTTGTCACGGCGAAACTATGGTTATGGTTTTTGCCGCCGACAGAAATCCCTTCGATAACCCGGTCCTAGCAGTACCGGGTTTTTTTTGTGCTTTTTCAGTCCTTCGCGGCTTGCGTTAAATTCGCCACCTTTTAACCAGAAAAGCTAAAAATTAGCCTAAATTGCTTTCAATATCACCACTCATTCGATGGGTGTATCTAACATATTGATATTTAATAATAAAAATACTGGCATATGAATTGATTGTCTTTGATTGAACTTTAACTATCGGGAGAATGTGATGAGAACTCATCGTGACAATCGTTGGTACTGTAACAAAGCGGATCGCAAAATTGCCGGCGTTTGCGGAGGATTGGCCCGCGCCTATGGACACAATACTACACTGATTCGTTGCGTCGCCGTATTTGCGTTTTTGGCGATGCCCACAGTCCTACTAGTGGCGTATCTGGCTGCCGCATTAATTTTGCCAAACCGCTATGTTGTCTGACAAAAGTACGGCTCCTGTGTAAGATACGCAGATTAGTCAAGCAGGAGCCCCTGATGAAACAAATCACTTTGTTTGCTGTAAGTTTATTATCTTTCAACCTGTGGGCTGCACAGGTTGATATCACCAACGCAACTGTGCGGGAACCATTACCAGGAAAGAGTCTCAGTGCAGGTTATTTCTCCTTGCATAACAAAGGCACTGCACAAATTGCCTTAGTGTCGGTCAGCAGCAGTAACTTCGGTGCTGTTGAGCTGCATACTCATCAAATGGTTGATGGCATGATGCAAATGACCGAAATCGACCAAATTGTTGTTGAGCCTGGTCAGCAGGTACATTTACAACCTGGCGGCCTGCATTTGATGTTATTCCGGCCTGTGCAAAAAATCAGTCTTGGCAAACAAGTTCAGTTGCGTCTGCATTGGTCAGATGGTACTTCGCAGGAAGTGCAAGCCAGTGTCACGCGGATCCCGAAACAATAGGAATTTATCATGCATAAGCTGATGATAGGTGGTGCGCTGTTGCTCTGCACTGTGTTGGTGGGGTGGGGCATGGCGCTGTATTACAGCGATGAGCCGGCAGCCTTTGATGTGGCTCAGATCGCAAAGACGGCGGCGGGTAACGATAAACCTGTGGTTGGTTTTACAACCACCAACACGCTTATTCATGTCACTGAAACTCTGCTCTATAAACCCGGTGGATTTATCAGCAATGATATTTTGCCACCTTTTGTGTTGATGGATGACATGCCGGCCTGGGAACTCGGTGCGCTCGAGATGATCAGAGATCTCGCCTTGGCGATGCGTACCGACCTTAGCCGTTCTCAATCTCAATCCGTCGAAAATAGCTTATTGAAGCAAGTGCAGCCTAAATTTAATATTGAACATCGCAGCTGGGCTGTACCCACGCCAGAAGATGAATATACCGCCGCTGTTAAACTATTGTGGACTTATCGCCAGGCTTTGATGGATCCTAACAATCAGGATCATCAATTCTATGCCCGCGCAGACAATTTACGCGACTGGCTGAAGCAGGTTGAAAAAAGACTGGGAAGTTATAGTCAGCGATTAAGTGCCAGTGTCGGTCAGGACCGGCTGAACACAGATTTAGCCGGCGACGCGGCGGCGCGGCAATCCACACTGACTCCGCAGGAGATGATGGTCAAAACATCCTGGTGGCGTATCGACAATGAATTCTATGAAGCGCGTGGTGCCAGCTGGGCATTGCTGCATTTTCTAAAAGCGATCGAGGTAGATTTCGCCGACGTACTGGAACGAAAAAACGCAACAGTGAGTCTGCAGCAAATTATCCGCGAACTTGAATCCACTCAGCAAACTATATGGTCGCCGATGGTTTTAAATGGCAGTGGATTTGGGGTCTTAGCCAATCACAGTTTGGTTATGGCGAATTATATTTCCCGGGCGAATGCGGCGCTGATTGATTTAACCGAGTTGTTGTCACAAGGATAGAATATGAAATTATTGGCCAGGATGGTATGTGGTGTCCTGTTTGTAGCGGGGCCGGCAACGGCTGATATGTTAGGCGTCCGAGCAGGGCTGGAATATTGGCACGCGCAGCCGGAGGTGGTTGCTGGTAACACTGGTGTTGCCGGCCGGTGGTCTCTTGAAGATGCAAATGGTATGGCCTGGGCGGCACGTTTTGAACACCCGATCCCCTTAGTGCCAAATGTGGCTG
>CAMLNG010000372.1 GCA_946481195.1 uncultured Chromatiaceae bacterium | reverse complement strand
TTTTGTCGCTGGCATTGCGGCTGCAGGTGGGTTCAGGATCTGCACAGATTTCTCAGGCAGCATAAAACCAGCCTGTTTGTACAGCTGCTCAATCCTGCCGTTTTCCCGTAAAATTTTGAGGCCCTTATTCAGCGCTTCATTGGCAAAACGACCATCCGGATGCGATTTACTGATCACAAAATGCCGGCTGTCGTTGAGCAAAATGGCAACTCCGGGCACTACTTTTAACCTGAGTTGTTCCAGCTGATAGATGCCGTTTTTATCATGAAAAAAAGGCATCAGCATAAAATCGACCCAACGCATATGTACCATCCGGGCCTGACTGAGCCATTCGTCCTCCTGAATGAGTTCCTTTAGCGCCAATGCACTCATCGTTTCCCAGTCGGTACGCCATTTCGGGGTAGACACACCGCTGAATTTACGTAGATCCGCCAAAGATCGGGTACGCAGTACCGGCAGATTTTCCGGGCTGGTATAAATGCCGGCTAAATATTCACCTCGCCGCACCACGGGTTCACTGATGTAAACTTTCCCGCTTATGGCTTTGGCATCTGTCAGCCAATAAGTATCAAAGCTCAGCAGAGAATCACCACTTTCCAGCATCTTGGTATTACGGAAATTGAACTTGCCAGGTTGATAATAAAAATTCTTAGTAAATCCGCCCAGAGCTAATGCCTGCTGCAACAACACCATATCCGCAACATCTCGCCGCATCGTCACGCCGCGAAAGTCCACAATACTCAATACAGGCCGTCCGTTCAGGAACTTCAAGTAGTCTTCGTAGACATCGTCGCGAATATATACCGGAATTTCCTCGGGTTTTGGTAAAACAGGCTCGGCGGTACAGGTCAGGCTAAGCACCAGACCACAGATGCAGCCAAATAATTTCATGGTCACTCCGTCTGTCAGATGTTTTCCAGCATAGAGCCGAAACCGAAGTATTTCAAAATAACAAATAGACGTCTAAACGTATAGAAGTTGACAATTGACAGGTGATTCGGCAAAGTGACGCATCTTTGTGGTGATGTGGAGCCTTTATGCCGATTAAAGTGATAGATCAGTTGCCAGCCGTGGAAGCCTTGTCGGCGGAAAATGTCTTTGTGATCACTGAAAGCAGGGCCCGCACTCAGGATATCCGCCCGCTGCGTATCGCAATACTGAACCTGATGCCAAACAAAGTGACCACAGAAATTCAGTTATTGCGTCTGCTGGCGAACAGTCCGCTACAAGTCGATATTGAACTCATCCGGTTAGATAACCACATCAGCAAACACACGCCGGAAAGTCATCTGAACTGTTTTTATCGTTATTTCTCCGATGTGCAACAGCAAAACTATGATGGTCTGATTATCACAGGCGCACCGCTTGGCTTAGTTGACTATGAAGATGTCAGCTATTGGCCACAGTTGTCAGAAATTTTGGCCTGGGCAGACCGCCATGTCACTTCCACCTTATTTTTGTGTTGGGCCGCACACGCGGCGCTCTATTATTATTATGGTCTGCAGCGTGAGATCCGTGGTGAAAAGCTGTCTGGTGTTTATTGGCAAGACGTAGTGCAGCCGCTTTGCCCGCTGGTAAGGGGTTTTGATGATAGTTTCCTGGTGCCGCATTCACGTTATGCGCAAGTACCAAAACAGAAATATCAGCAACATCCCGATATCCACGTCTTGGCTGAAGCGGACGCGACCGGCGCCTATTTACTGCAAAACTCCAGCGGCAGCCGGATTTTTGTCACAGGCCATCCGGAATATGATCTGACGACATTAAATGATGAGTACCAACGTGACCTTGCCGCCAATTTAGATCCAAAAGTGCCGGAAAATTACTTCCGCGACAACGACCCGGCTAAAGGCCCGATGAAACTGTGGCAGAGTCATGCCTTTTTATTATTCAGTAATTGGCTGAATTATTATGTCTATCAGGCCACACCATTTGATTTAGCGCGAGTAGGTGAGGGGAGAGAAGCATGAGTACTGCCCGACTGACTGCCGACCAGTTTAAGAAAATCCTCGCGGAGCGTATTTTAGTCCTCGATGGCGCTATGGGCACCATGATCCAAAGTTTCCAGCTGCAGGAAGCCGATTACCGCGGAACTGAATTTGCCGACTGGCCTTCTGATCTCAAAGGCAATAACGATTTACTCGTCCTGACCAAGCCTGAAGTCATTCTGTCCATCCACCGCCAATATCTGGACGCTGGCGCAGACATTCTGGAAACCAACAGTTTTAATGCCACCACCATTGCGATGGCGGATTACGACATGTCGCATCTGGCGGCGCGGATCAACCGCGAAGCTGCACGCCTGGCGCGTCAGGCCTGTGATGAATTCACCGCGCAAAACCCGGCTAAACCACGTTTTGTTGCCGGTATTCTGGGGCCAACGAACCGGACCGCGTCGATTTCACCGGACGTGAACGACCCCGGCTATCGCAATGTCAGCTTCGACCAGCTGGTGGCGGCTTATACCGAAGCGACGCACGCGTTGATTGAAGGTGGCGCTGATCTCATCATGCTGGAAACCATTTTTGATACGCTGAATGCCAAAGCGGCGGCTTTTGCCGTACTGCAGGTATTTGACGAGTTGGGTTATAAATTACCGGTGATGATCTCCGGCACTATTACAGACGCGTCGGGCCGCACTTTATCCGGTCAAACCACTGAAGCTTTTTATCACTCACTTGCGCATGTCGAGCCGGTCAGTTTTGGTCTGAACTGCGCGTTAGGCCCGGATCTATTGCGGCCTTATGTCGAGACGATGGCGGCTATTGCCGAATGTGCGACATCTGTGCATCCCAATGCCGGTTTACCAAATGAGTTCGGCGAATACGATTTGAACGCAACCGACATGGCGGCGGAAATCAAGGACTGGGCCAGCAACAGCTTTATTAATATCGTCGGTGGTTGCTGCGGTACAACCCCTGAGCATATCCGGGTGATCGCCGATGTTGTTGCTGGGTTGCCGCCGCGCTTACCAAAGCCGGTAAGTCACAGTTTTAATCTGGCAGGCCTTGAAGCCTTTTCATTGGAGTGGTGATGCAACAACAAGCCCGCTTTATCAACATTGGTGAACGCACCAACGTCACGGGATCTGCCCGCTTCAAAAAACTGATTATGGACGGCAAGTTCGAAGCTGCGCTCGATGTCGCGCGTCAACAAGTTGAAAACGGTGCGCAAATCATCGATATCAACATGGACGAAGCAATGCTCGACAGTAAGGCGGCCATGGTGCGTTATCTGAATTTGCTGGCCAGTGAGCCGGACATCGCCCGGGTGCCGATCATGGTCGACTCGTCAAAATGGGAAGTGATCGAAGCTGCGCTGAAATGTATACAGGGCAAAGCGGTGGTGAACTCGATTTCCCTAAAAGAAGGTGAAGCCCCTTTTATCCAGCAGGCAAAATTATTACGCCGTTATGGTGCAGCCGTAGTGGTGATGGCGTTTGATGAAGTGGGCCAGGCCGACACCAAAGCGCGCAAAGTCGAGATTTGTCAGCGCGCATACCAGATTCTGGTAGAGCAAATTGGTTTTCCACCACAAGACATTATCTTCGACCCAAACATCTTTGCTGTGGCCACTGGTATTGAAGAGCATAATAACTACGCAGTGGATTTCATCGAAGCTACCCGCGAGATCAAACGGTTATGCCCGCATGCAAAAATCTCCGGCGGCGTGTCGAACGTGTCGTTTTCCTTTCGTGGTAACGACCCGGTCCGTGAAGCCATTCACTCGGTCTTTTTGTATCACGCCATCAAAGCCGGTATGGATATGGGCATCGTCAATGCCGGTCAGCTGGCGGTCTATGACGATATACCGGCGCTGTTAAAAGAGCGTGTCGAAGATGTAGTGCTGAACCGACGCCCGGATGCGACTGAACGTTTGTTGGAAATTGCCGCGCAATTTAATGGCAAGGGCACTGTGGCGGTAAAAGAAGATGATGCCTGGCGTAGCTGGCCGGTGTCAAAACGGCTTGAACATGCGCTGGTCAAAGGCATCACCGACTTTATCGATCAGGATACGGAAGAAGCGCGTTTGTCGGTCGAACGACCGCTGCACGTGATCGAAGGCCCGCTGATGGATGGCATGAATGTTGTCGGCGACCTGTTTGGCGAAGGCAAGATGTTCCTGCCGCAAGTGGTGAA
>CAMLNG010000371.1 GCA_946481195.1 uncultured Chromatiaceae bacterium | reverse complement strand
TCTGAAGTGATTAGCGCGGTCGACGAATCTGTCGACGCGACACGTTGTCAGGGAAAATCCGACTGTCAGGGTGGCGCCAAGTGCCTGACCCACAGTTTATGGAGCGATTTAAGCCATCGCATCGAGGACTTTTTGACCCGGATCACGCTGGGCGAGCTGGTCAGCCAGCACGAAATTCAGAGCGTGGCCAAGCGGCAGGACAGCCGTCAGTTAAAACACCCAATCAGCGAAATTGAAGTCAATTGCCAGTTGTAGACTTCAGACGGAGCCAAGCATGAAGTTACCGATTTATTTAGATTACGCCGCGACCACACCGGTTGACCCACGGGTCGCAGAAAAAATGATGCAATACCTGACGATGGACGGTGATTTTGGTAACCCGGCGTCACGGTCGCATCGTTTCGGCTGGCAGGCTGAAGAAGCGGTTGAAGTAGCGCGTAGTCAGATTGCGGAACTGGTTAATGCCGATCCGCGTGAAATTGTGTTCACTTCAGGCGCTACTGAATCAAATAACCTGGCCATTAAAGGCGCAGCACAGTTTTACCATAAAAAAGGTAAACACCTGATCACGCTGCGCACCGAACACAAAGCTGTGCTGGATACGATGCGGGCTTTAGAGCGCGAAGGTTTTGAAGTCACTTATCTCGATGTTGAAGCTAACGGCCTGTTAGATCTGGAAAAATTCAAAGCCGCGTTACGCCCGGACACTACAGTGGTCAGCGTGATGATGGTCAACAACGAAATCGGTGTCATTCAGGACGTCGCTGCCATCGGCGAGCTGTGCCGTGCCAACGGCACTATTTTCCACGTCGACTCGGCGCAGGCTGCCGGCAAAGTGGAGATCGACCTGCAGACCCTGAAAATTGACCTGATGTCGTTTTCGGCCCACAAAATTTACGGTCCAAAAGGCATTGGCGCACTGTACGTACGGCGTAAACCACGGATCCGTTTAGAAGCGCAAACCCACGGTGGTGGCCATGAACGTGGCATGCGTTCAGGCACTTTACCGACCCACCAAATTGTTGGCATGGGCGAAGCTTTCCGTATCGCCAAGCTGGAAATGGCTGAAGAAAATCAACGTTTTGCCACACTGCGTCAGCGCCTGTGGGACGGTATCAAAGACATCGAACAGGTGTTTTTAAATGGCGACGCCACGCACCGCGTGCCGGGCATTACCAATATCAGCTTCAACTACGTCGAAGGCGAATCGCTGATCATGGCGCTGAAAGACATCGCGGTGTCTTCGGGTTCAGCCTGTACATCAGCCAGTCTGGAACCTTCTTATGTGCTGCGGGCGCTGGGTTTGTCTGACGAACTGGCACACAGCTCCATCCGTTTTAGCATTGGCCGTTTCACTACGGCAGAACAAATTGACCACACCATCAAAATTGTGCACGAAGCTATCGCGAAATTGCGCGAAATGTCGCCGCTGTGGGACATGTACAAAGACGGTGTTGATTTAAATACAGTGGCCTGGGTGGCTCACTAAGCACAGGGCGGGGCGCAAACCCAACCTGCATTGAGGTAAAGATCATGGCATACAGCAATAAAGTTATCGATCACTACGAAAACCCGCGCAATGTCGGCGCATTTGCCAAAGATGACCCGACTGTGGCCACCGGTATGGTCGGCGCACCGGCGTGCGGCGACGTGATGAAACTGCAAATCAAAGTCAACGACCAGGGCATTATCGAAGATGCCAAGTTCAAAACCTACGGCTGCGGCAGTGCTATTGCATCGAGCAGCCTGGTGACTGAATGGGTCAAAGGTAAAAGCCTGGACGAAGCAGCCCAGATTAAAAACACCGACATCGCACAGGAACTGGCGTTGCCACCAGTGAAAATTCACTGTTCGATTCTGGCGGAAGACGCGATCAAAGCGGCGATTGCGGATTATAAGCAACGTCACGGAGGTTAAGCGCCATGGCCATTACCATGACCAGCGCCGCCGCTGAGCGGGTGCGCAGTTTTCTGACAAATCGCGGCAAAGGTGTAGGACTGCGGGTTGGTGTTAAAACCACCGGCTGTTCAGGTCTCGCTTATGTGCTGGAATTTGTCGACGAGCTGAACGACGACGACCAGGTGTTTGAGCAAGACGATCTAAAAATCATCGTTGACGGCAAAAGCCTGGTGTATATCGACGGCACTCAGCTGGATTTTGTCAAAGAAGGCTTAAATGAAGGCTTCCAGTTCAATAACCCGAACGTCAATGGCGAATGTGGTTGTGGCGAGAGTTTCACCGTTTAAGTTCAATGCCGGTTAGTTGCGAAGTGGTGCCCTGAATGAATTATTTCCAGTTGTTTCAGCTGCCTGCGCAGTTTGAGGTGGATCTGACCGAGTTGGGCACCCGGTATCTGGCGCTGCAAAAGCAATTCCACCCGGATAATTTTGCCAGCGCTTCTGAGCGTGACCGGCTGTTGGCAGTGCAACAGGCCGCAAATATCAATGACGGCTACCACAGCCTGAAACAACCTTTGTTACGAGCCGAACATCTGCTGGCATTACGCGGTGTGAAAATCAGCGCTGAGCAGCGCAGTTTCACTGATACTGCGTTTTTAATGCAGCAAATGGAACTTCGGGAACTGCTTGGCGAAATCCCGCAAGCCGCAGATCCGGACGCATTGATTGATGATGCTGAGCTACAGATCCGCCGGCAGAAAAAACAGCTGCTGGCCAGCCTCAGCGACGCACTGGCCGCCAACTCTCACGAGCACGATTTAGCGGCGGCTGATATAATCCGCAAACTCAAATTTTTCTTTAAACTCGAGCAAGAACTTGAGTTTATTGCACAGCAGACACAAGACTGACCGCCATGGCCTTATTACAAATTGCTGAACCCGGCCAAACCGCCGCCCCGCACCAACATAAACTTGCTGCCGGTATCGACCTCGGCACCACCAATTCATTAGTTGCAACTGTGCGTAGCGGCGAAGCAAAAACGCTGCAAAATGCTCAGGGCGACGACATGGTGCCTTCTGTGGTCCGTTACACCACTGACAAAGTTATCGTCGGTAAAGCGGCGCAGGCTGATGCCGCGCTCGACCCGCACAATACCATTATTTCAGTCAAACGCCTGATGGGGCGGGGTTATCAGGAAACGTTGGCGCATGCCGCTGAGCTGCCGTACGAGCTGGTGGACCAAAAGGGTTTAGTGGCGCTTGGTACTGTCGCCGGGGTGAAAAACCCGGTTGAAGTGTCCGCCGAGATCCTGGCGACACTGGCCGATACCGCCAGTCAGACGCTGGGTGGTGAGCTGACCGGCGTGGTTATCACTGTGCCGGCATATTTTGATGATGCACAGCGTCAGGCCACCAAAGACGCTGCACGTCTGGCCGGCCTCAATGTGTTGCGGTTATTAAATGAACCCACAGCAGCTGCACTGGCTTATGGTCTGGATTCCGGTCAGGAAGGCGTGATCGCTGTATACGACCTTGGCGGCGGTACTTTTGATATCTCCATTCTGCGTTTAAGTCGTGGTGTATTTGAAGTCTTAGCAACCGGCGGCGATTCAGCGCTTGGCGGCGATGATTTTGACCAGCAAATTTTACTGCATCTGAAGCAACAGGCCGGCATCACTGAGCTGAGTCATCAGCAGTTACGTCAATTATTACAGCTGGCGCGTCAAATTAAAGAAGCCCTGAGCAGTGCTGAAAGCTATAGCTATCCGCTGGATGTCGCCGGCACAGCAACCACTTTCAGCTTAAGCCGCAGCGAATTTGATGACCTGATCCAGCCGCTGGTTCGTCGGACTTTACGCGCCTGTAAACAGACGCTGCGCGATGCTGGCCTGGACGTCTCTGACGTGGCAAAAGTTGTCATGGTCGGTGGGTCTACCCGGGTGCCACTGGTGCGTCAGGCTGTCGCTGAGCTGTTTGAAACTGAGCCATTGACCTCGATTGACCCGGACAAAGTGGTCGCCATTGGTGCTGCGATTCAGGCCAACGTGCTGGTCGGCAATAAATCTGACAGCGACACTTTGCTGCTGGACGTGATCCCGTTGTCGCTCGGCCTTGAGACTATGGGTGGTCTGGTTGAAAAGATCATTCCACGCAACACCGTGATCCCGGTTGCCCGTGCACAGGAATTCACCACATTTAAAGACGGTCAGACCGCGATGGCTATTCATGTGCTGCAAGGCGAACGCGAG
>CAMLNG010000370.1 GCA_946481195.1 uncultured Chromatiaceae bacterium | reverse complement strand
GCGCAGCGGTTCGGTGCCGGTTTCCGCCGGTTTTGCTTCAGGGGCGGCGCTTAAGGGGTCAATGCCTGCGGCTGCGGGTAATAATTGGCTTAGCAGCTGTTGTAAATGCAGTAAATTGGCCTGTGGTTTTTGCTGCTGACTCAGTCTTTGTTGCAGGCGTGTGATGCATTGCTGCAACCGCGTTTCTTCTAACGGCTTTAACAGATAATCCACCGCTTCCAGTTCAAAAGCGCTGACGGCATGCTGGTTGTAGGCCGTACTGAATACCACTAAAGGCGGCGCAGGTAATCGGCGTAACTCACGTAATAACTGCAGCCCATCTAAACCCGGCATCTGAATATCCAGAAAAGCCACGTCAAAAGTTTGCTGCTGGCAAAGCGCAAGCGCGGCGCTGCCGTCTTCGGCCAATGTGGTGTGCGCTTCTGGCCAGAATTCTGCCAGCAATGCCTGCAAATGGCGGCGTAACAGCGGTTCGTCATCGGCAATCAACAGGCGGGGAGCTGCGGTATTCACACCGATATTCACATTGGTACTCAAAGCGGGATCTCCAGACGGACTGTGGCCTGATGGTCGGCCAGCGTCAAAGTTAAAGTCGACAAATTGCCATATCGTTGCTGCAGCCGCGCGCGGGTATTACTAAAGCCAATACCCTGCCCTTTGTGGCCTTCTGGCAACTGACTGTCAGTCACTGCCGGCACGGTATTCGTCAGTACACAGCAGAATTTTTGCTGTTCAACAAACAGGCGTATTTGCAGCTGACCGCCACTGCGCACTGGTTCAATGCCGTGTTGTAAGGCGTTTTCTAATAAAGGTTGTAACAGCACCGGCGGCACTGGCAGCTGTAGGGGTAAGTCGTCGCTTTGTTGCCAGTCAAGCTGTAAACGCTCGCCTAAACGTATTTGCTGAATTTGCAGGTAAGCCTTACTGAAGCTGAGCTCATCGGCCAGCGGCACCAGCTGGGCACGGGTCTGGTCCAGGCTTTGGCGCAATAAAGTCGTTAAGGCAGCCAGCATCTGACTGGCCTGTTGTGGTTCAAGCCGGATCAGCGCCTGCACATTGGCCAGCGTATTAAACAAAAAATGCGGTTCGATTTGTGATTGCAGCAGTTTCAGCTGTTGTTCCAGCAGCTGCTTTTCCTGTTCCGATTGCTTCAGCGCGGTTTGCATCAGCTGTTGTTGTAATTGATGTTTTTGGTCGAGCAGATAATAAAATGCCGTCATGGCGAGGCTGACTACCGCCACGATACCAAGCAGCGACAAGTCAAAACCGGGTTTAAACTCTTTGCCGGCTGCGCTGAACTGCCACCAGGTCCAGCCCATCGGTATACCAAACCAAAGCAATCCTGCCAGTGCCAGCGCAATGATGGTATGTAAGGTCATCGACAGCGCAGGTCTGTTGCGCTGCAGCCAGCGAATGGTCGTTCGCATCGTCAGGCCAATACCATTGGCGTAAATCAATTGCAGCCACAATGGTCCCATGCCGAAAAAAGTGAACAACAGCGCCAGCAAAGAGCAGGGCACAAGCAGATTCAGTTGATCACGCCACCATGGTATTTGTCTTTTGCCAGAAGTGGTTGGGCTGTCAGAAGGCATATTGGGCTCCGGCCACGACTTCGTGTTTTTTGCCAAGCAGTCGGAAACTGCTGTCGGCGGGACCTGCGAAGTGCTTGATCCCTAAGTTAATTTTGAATTTGTCGCTGACACTATAACTGACAGACCCTGAAATTAACAATCCTGTTACCGCCGGTTGATATAGCAGCGTCAGCGACGGGTGCCAGTCGCCGTCGGCACGCAGATGCAACAACCATTGTTGTCGCGTCAGCTGGCGGCCGCTAAACAGTTGCAGACTGCTTTGTCGTTCCAGCGCCTGCAGTGCCGGGCCTTGCAGGCGTTGTTGCAGCGCCTGCCAATGCTGATCAGCGCTGGCCTGGCCGTCATAGCTATATTCCAGAATAAGATTCCAGCCGGTGGCAGCGGTGTAATTCAGGCCTGTGCTGAGCTGCCAGGCGCCTTGTTGCTGCACCGCATCGGCCAGCGGGCGATCTATGGCAATTCCGGCCGGTAGTTGAGGTGCAGGCCACTGGATCCAAACATTGGTCCAATAATGCTGTTGCCACAGCAGACTGCCCTGCAGTGCCAGTCCATCATTGATCACCCAGACCTGACTGGCGCCAAGGCGCCAGCCGATGTCGTTGTCATAATGCGCCAGCGCCTGCCATTCCAGCGCGCCGGCCTGTTGGTAATAGCGTGCACCGCAACCGCTACTGGCCGGCAATAACTCACCGTAACGGCGAAACACTTGTTCCGTTTGATTGCACAGTAAAGTCCAGGCATTGTCGGCACCAAACCAGTCCGCCGCCGCTTGCCAGACGCCGGGTGCAACGACTGTGTAGAGCGCCAGCGTATCGTTCGGCGAAAATAAATCCAGCGGGCGCAGGCCATAATTGACATCAAAATCGCGTTTGCGTTTGCCGGCACTAAAACTCCAGTTGCCGGCGTCAATGCTCCAGTAGGCTTCGGAAAATTCCAGCTTTTGCTCTGATCTGGCGCTAGCGGGTTGCTGTGGATCTGTACGCCACAAGGTACTGGCGAGCTGAAATTGCTGGTTGGTACTCAGCGGGCTTTGCCATTGTAAATCCAGCGTCTGCAGCAGCAACTGCTGGTGCTTTTGCCCCAGCAACACACTGTCGCCTCTGGCGCTGCTGCCAATTACACGGTATTGCAGATCCGGTTGTGCTGCAGCGCTGCTGAGGCTACAGCACAACAAGGCCATCATGATTGGAAACTGCAGAGACATCGCTAAGCTCCTGTTTTATCAGCGCTGTCCGGTAACACCGGAGATGCTGACAGGATAAAAGGTGCTTATGCGCCTGGCTTTGTTGGCTGACGAAAGGTCGAAAATAGCGACCAGCCGTCGGAATGACCGGCTACATAGTGCGCAGCACTGCCAATTTGTCTTGCAGTAACGAACGTTTTTCCGGCTCGTAACTGTATTCCAGCGCTTCTTCGAGCAACTGGCGCGCCGCCTGATACTGATGATTTTTCAGATAATGCCGTACCAGGGCCTGGTTCGCCTGCAATAAATAGGGCACTCGCTTTTGTAATCGCTGATAGAAACTGATCGCGAGCGCTTCGCGTCCGGCCTGCTCTGCCTGCACCGCCTGGATATACAGCTCAAAAGGGTCATCACTGTCGGCGAGTGCCAGCTGTTGTTCCAACTGCCGGACCAGCGGCTGGTCACCCAATTGTGTCGCCAGCACCTGATAATTGTGCAATAACGCCAGATGTTGTGGCGCAACGGCCAAGCCATATTGGTACCACTGCTGGGCCAATTCCGGTTGTTGCTGGCGGCGCAGCAACACCGCCATCAGATTAATCGCCGGGATAAACTGTTTATCCTGCTGCAGGCTGGTTTGTATCAGCGCATACGCCAGATCCAATTCACCACGTAATAATGCTTCCGCTGCCAGATTGTTGTACACAGTGGCGTTGAAACGCGCGGCGCTGAGGAAATCGCCCTGATAACTTAGTGGTCCACGAAAATAGTCGATGTACAGCTGGCGGAAGTTTATTGAATCGGCGTTGGCCGCAGAACTTAAATAACTGCGCACATGGGTGGCCTGTAATAACAAATCGCCGCGAATATCAATTACAGGCTCGCGGTAAGTGGCGCGAAAGCGCACGTCGATGCCGGCAACATCAGCCAGCGCCTTGGTCAACAAGGCCAGACTGACACAATTGGCGGAACCGCTGCGCATCACTTCATGCGCCGGGCTGGTGCTGCCGCTGAACTGAAATACTGCCAATACGTTTTGCATGTAGCTGAACAAACGATATTCCGGCGTTTGGTCGGCGTAGCGCGGATGATGGAAATAACTGAGGAAATCTTGTTTTTGTTCTGGGGTCAGAGCAAGTAAATCCTGCATCTGTGGCACTGCAACTGGTGTTGCCGCGGCAAAAATCTGTGCCGGTACCGGTGGAGCAGCCAGCTGCACTGTGCCCGGTTGAGCAGCAGAGGTGTTCTGTGTTGTCACAGCAAGTTGCTGCGCGCATCCTGTCAAAGTCAAAGTCAGGCACAAAGCAATCCGGTACATCATCAGCCCCTTGAAATATTTTTCATATTGTTAACACATGAACTGTGGCGAATTCCAGC
>CAMLNG010000369.1 GCA_946481195.1 uncultured Chromatiaceae bacterium | reverse complement strand
TTCAATAGTGGTAGATGTGAGCCGCAAGTTGTCAGCATTCAGTTAAGTAGTTGCTAATTCTTCGCATTCAGCTTAATCTGCGTGCCCCTTTTTGCTTTTGCGCCGCAACAAAGGGTTGGTTTGGCCATATTGCTGAAAAAAGTAGCGGTCAGTGCAGACTGAGTATCAACAGTTTCCGCTTCAGCTATGGTTATCGTATCTGCTGTGAGTCCACTGGCTTGCAGATCTTGCGCTGTAGAGGTTCGACCATGAAAAAAGCAGTGATTCTGGTTTTAGATAGTTTTGGCATTGGCAGTGCGCCGGATGCCGATAAATTCGGTGACAGTGGTGCTAATACCTTTGCCAGCATTGCAAGGGCGTTTGCGAACCATAAAGGCCGCCAGCTCCAGGTGCCGAATCTGGCCAGACTGGGTCTGGTTAAAGCTGCATTTGCGGCTTCGTCGGAAATGGCTTGTGTAGCCGACAATGAAACCACCGTTGGCGCTTACGGCTACGCCCGTGAATTATCCAGCGGTAAAGACACACCCAGTGGCCACTGGGAAATCGCCGGCGTACCGGTGTTATTCGACTGGGGCTATTTCCACAATAAACAACAAAGTTTTCCGCAGGAACTGATCGACGAGTTGTGCCGCCGCACCGGTGTCGCCGGTATTCTGGGCAACTGTCACGCCTCAGGCACTGACATTCTGGTGAAGCTTGGCGATGAACATATCCGTAGCGGTATGCCAATTTGTTATACCTCAGCGGACAGCGTGTTTCAGGTTGCGGCCCATGAAAGCCATTTTGGCCTGGAACGCTTGTACCAGTTCTGTCAAACCGCCCGCGAATTGCTGGATGATTACAACATCGGCCGGGTGATTGCGCGGCCATTCCTCGGTGATACTCCACAAAACTATGCCCGAACCGGCAATCGTCGTGACTACTCAGTATTACCGCCAGCGCCAACAGTTTTAGACAAACTGACTGCTGCACAGGGGACTGTCGTCAGTATCGGCAAAATCGCTGACATTTATGCCCATCAGGGCATCAGCAAAGCCGTCAAAGCCAACGGTCTGGAAGCGCTCGTGGATAAAACCATCAGCGAGTATCAGGCCGCACCGGACAACAGCCTTATCTTCACAAACCTGGTGGATTTTGATCAGAACTACGGCCATCGCCGTGATCCTATTGGCTACGGCGAAGCGCTGGAGTATTTCGACAGCCGCCTGCCGGAATTGATGGCGATGTTAGAACCGGACAGCCTGATGTTATTAACGGCCGACCATGGCTGCGACCCTACCTGGATTGGCACCGAACACACCCGCGAATATGTACCTGTGCTGTGTTACGGTCCGCAAATCAAAGCCGGCGCTTTGGGCGAGCGAGCGAGTTTTGCAGACATGGGCCAGACGCTGGCGGACTATTTTGCGCTGGATGCGATGGCTTATGGCCAGTCATTCCTGAAGCAAATGCATTAAATTTCAACCATTTATAAGAGAAAAAATTTAATATGACCACTCCACATATCCACGCCGCTGCCGGCGCTTTTGCTGAAACTGTATTGATGCCGGGTGATCCGCTGCGCGCCAAGCACATTGCCGATACTTTCCTGACGGATGTGCAGTGCATCAACACGGTACGTAATATGTTCGGTTTTACCGACAAATATCAGGGTAAACCGGTCAGTGTGATGGGTTCAGGCATGGGCGTGCCTTCAATGTCGATTTACGCCACTGAGCTGGTGAAGTATTACGGCGTGAAAAATATCATCCGTATCGGTTCCTGCGGCGGTTTACCACTGTCGGTGAAAGTCCGTGAAGTGGTGGTGGCGATGGGAGCCAGTACGGATTCAGCCGTCAACCGTAACCGTTTGCAGGGGATGGATTTTGCTGCACTGGCAAGCTATGACCTGCTGGAGCGCGCAGTAGCTGCGGCCCGGGCGAAAAATATCGGCGTCAAAGTCGGTAACGTGTTCACTTCTGATTTGTTCTACAACCCGAGCGAAACGCTGTTTGATACGCTGGAAAAATACGGCATCCTTGGCGTTGAGATGGAAGCGGCCGGTTTGTATGGTGTAGCTGCAGAATACGGCATCAATGCGCTGGCGATTATGACGGTGTCTGACCATATCCGCACCGGTGAATCTTTAAGCCCGGACGAGCGTCAGACCAGCTTTAACGAGATGGTAGAAATCGCGTTGGCGCTGGTGTAACAGGAGCTGCAACATGTCATTGTCCAGTAACAAGAACTTTTATGTGTCGTGGGAAGCTTTTCACCGCGCTACCAAAGAGCTGGCGAAAATGTGTCTGCATGGCAATTTTGACAGCATTGTCGCGGTGAGCCGCGGTGGCCTGGTACCGGCCACCATCATTGCCCGTGAGCTGAATATCCGGGTGCTGGATACCATTTGTGTATCAAGCTATGACCACGACCAGCAACGTGCGCTGAAAGTGCTAAAAGACGCGGCTTTGCCGGATTCTGAACGCCTGCTGGTGATTGACGATCTGGTCGATACCGGTGAAACGGCGCGCGCGCTGCGTGAGCGTTTTCCAAAAGCCTGTTTTGCCACTGTCTATGCCAAACCACAAGGTAAAGCGTTGGTTGACAAATATGTCACCGATATTGAGCAGGATACCTGGATCCACTTACCCTGGGATATGGAACTGGCGTACAGCGCACCACTGGCTGAGCAGTCGAAGTAAGCAGTTGTATCAGACATAAAAAAAACCGCCTTGGGCGGTTTTTTTTATTTCCTTTCGTCTAGCAGTAACTACCTGCTTATTCTTTCTCGTCAGTCAGGCTCAGTTTGACCCAAACCAGCCGGTGATCTGAACTGGCGCCGCGGCTGGCTACAGCTTCATATAATGGCTCGCCTTTAGCCGGCCAGAACACTCCACTGCTGTGGACTTTGATGCCCTGTTTGGACGGCAGAACATAGTCTGCCCGCATCCGCCAGCCGGCGGTATGGAATTTTGCCAATGGATTATCCGGACTGTGCGCGGCGCCGCCGGCGCTTTGCGGGACTGGGTCATGCTGGATTTTTGGATGATTCACCAATGCCTGAATGGCATCGCGATGCGCATCGCCTTCGTCCGGTGATGAATTCTGATCGCCCATCACCACAAAAGGTGCAGTGCTCTGATAACCCCCACGGCCACCTTTGTCGTCGTAGATATAGCCGGCCGGACCGGATAAATAATCGACCCAGAATTTTACTTCGTCGTGATTGCGATGACCGTTGCGGTTTTCCGGGCCATCAAACACTGGTGGAGTTGGGTGACTGATTAATAAATGCAATGGCTTACCATCAACATCCAGCGGTAAATCCCAGTGTGATTTGCTGGACAATGGCATTTTTTCCCAGGCTTGCGGGCTGAACCAGGCACTGCCATCGGCTTTTTTCGTCACTTTATGGCCCGGCATGTCTTTCCACTTAAAGTGCTGGAAAGTGCGGGCTTTAGCGGCATCAATCGGATAACGCGACAACACCATCATCGCGTACTGGCCAGGATAATGGCCAAAACCCCAGGCATCTTCAGCGCCTTCAACTTTGCCATCGTTATTTAGATCAAAGCCACTGGGCTGGCCGGTGTTGACCGTCTGATAATAGAAGTAGGGATATTGCAGAGGTTTGCCGCCTTGCTGCGGTTTTGCCAGATACTGCCGGATAAACTGCTGCACGCCTTGTGCCGGATCCGTTATGTAATCAAATTCGTTCAATAGTAAAATATCAGGCCGTACTTGCTGCAAAATCGCAGCGATGTTGCTGATTTGCGGATTGGCGCCACTGGCTAATTGCTGCGACAGTACTTGCGGGCCGAGTGGACTGCCTTTGGCGACGTAGTTTTCGGCTTCCATGCTGACGTTAAAAGTAGCGATGGTCAGTTCAGTTGCTTGCACGTGAAGACCTCCACATAGCCCGAGTCCGGCCAGCAGACCTTTCAAAGATGGGTTCATGATTAAATACTCAGATAAACAGACTGCTAAAGCCTACCAGAATTGTAGTTTTAGCCCAGAAATTTCAATTCAGACGGCTGGATAGCCGAAAATGTCAACAAAATACAGCGAAAATTTAAACAAACTTATTTAGCCTGCCTGCATATTTCTGGTCTGATATGTTACACTCGCATGACATCAGGTTCTTGACTGCCGAAGTTCGGATAAGTTCCGTGTACTTCAATAAATAATTCATCAGCAAGATCTTGTGTA
>CAMLNG010000368.1 GCA_946481195.1 uncultured Chromatiaceae bacterium | reverse complement strand
TGTTGGGTTTAGAGATAACTGCTTTGAGCGATTTGAGGACAATCCCAATATGTTATGTACGGTGGCGCTTCGCTGACCGTACCTACACTCAAATCGGGGCAGTAGGTACCGGCAAGCAACGCGCCGCCGTACAATTAAGCCCCTGTTTTATTTCCGCTTTTGGCACAAAGTGACGATTTAATTAAACTCTTTATCCCATCCTCAACGCCAAACTCAAACCTTTCAACGCCCAAATCTGAAAAATCAGGCTGATTTCTATACAAAACTCGGTACAATGAAGGGCGATTTTGTTTTTCATCAGGGATCAGATGCACGTCGTAATCGGGAATAGTACCGCAGTACAGGCCTTTCAGGCCGGTGTTCAGGCCGTCACCGCCGCGTTAAAAGACCTGCCCACTCAGCTCACGCCAAGGCTGGCTTTGGCCTTTTGCAGTGGCGATTTAGACGCCCATGGGTTTTATGCCGGTATCCGGCAATTGCTCGGTGAATGGGTGCCGGTCGTGGGTGGTTCAGCGATGGGGCTGTGCTGGGCGCAGCAATGTGTTACTGAGGGCCCTTGTGCTGCTGTGGTGATCCTGGCCGGTGACGACTGGGAATGGCAGCTGGCGACCAGTCAGGACATTTACCGCGACCCGCATTTATCCGGTGAAGTATTGGCAGGCCAGCTTCCCAGCCTGCCCGACAGCCGGTGTTTATTGTTATTATTTGACTCAGTACGTTTTGCTGCAACGGCGCAGCACCCACCAATTTTAATCCCTTCCGGCCCGATAATTTCCGGTGTGCACCATCCGCGGTTAAAACACTTACCGCTATTTGGCGCCGGTTTACTCGGCGACTGCAATTTTAATCTGACCTGGCAGTTCAGCGGCGACGGTGTCAGTCGCCACAGTGCCAGCGCGCTGCAACTGGCCGGGCAATTTCAGGTGGCCAGCTGCATTATGCATGGTTGTGTGCCTTTGTCTGACCGGCGTTTTACTGTGACCGATGTGTTTGGCCAATATCTGTACCAGCTGGACCAGGAACCGATAGTACCGCTGCTCGACCGCCTGACGGGCAGCAAAGAATGGCGGCATTTAAGGCATAGCCCGAGCGGTGCACCGCTGCCGGTGACCACCCTGGCGCTGGCCCGGCCGCTTGGTGATGACAGCGACGAACAACAACTGGTGACCCGGCTGATGACCGGGGTCATGCCGGGCGACGATGCTGTGATGTTATTTGAAGCCGATTTTTTCAAAGGCCAGCAAGTGATGCTGATGCGCCGCGATCCGCAGCTGATGATGCAGTCAGCCCATGACAATACCACGCGTTTATTGGCACAGATTAAACAAGACGGGCAACAGGGCCGGCTGGCGCTGTATTTCGACTGCGGTGGCCGCATGTCCGCGATCAGCGGCAGTGACGGCGAAGAAGCGGAAATCGTCCGCGATTTATGTGTGGCTGCCGGCATTCCGTTTTTAGCCATTTACACCGGCGTTGAGATCGCGCCATTACAAGGCGCCAGCTATGGCCTGGACTGGAGCGGCGTGCTGGTGATCCTGACGCAATAAAAAAGACGGCAATCGCCGTCTTTTTAATGCTTCATTCAGACCTCAATCTTTGCGTTTATTCTTCACTTTCTGCTGATTCTCTTCACAGAGCCCAATCAACGGTAATTGCCGCAAGATTTGCATTTCCGGGTCGATTTGCAGCTGGTCAGAGGCTTTGAGCACCACTGCGCCTTTACTGAAATCCAGCACGGTCGGCTGACCGTTCAGCAGCACTGGCACCGGCATCGGGAAAGGTTTATTCGCCGGTACTTTCCAGCTCAGGGTACGAACCTCACCGGCCGTACTGTCAACCAGTTCCGGCAAAGCCGCCTGGTACAGATAAACATCAAACAACCACTGATAATCTTTGCCGGTTAAGCGGTTTACAATGGCAATAAAGTCTTCGGTGGTGCGATATTTTGGCGTGATCGGATATGGAATAGCCGCGGTTTCAGCAGTGCCGTACAGCAGTTCGCGGGTCGCCTGCCAGAACACCGTATCACCAACCAGATACCGCAGAGTGTGCAGCGTCCAGCCACCTTTACCGTAAATGTCTGAATTAAAAGCCTGATCTGAGGTGACTGTACCGGTACGCACCACAGGATCGCAGTTTACCAGCCCCAGATAGGACTTATACAGCTGATAATGGTAAGCGGCGATGCCGAGTTTATCTTTGGCATAAGCCGGCTGCATGTACAGGCCAAAACCTTCGTGGATCCAGGCGTGGTTCAGCGTTTTATGCGTGACTAAATTGCCAAACCATTCATGCGCCAGCTCATGCTGCGCCAGCCAGTCGTAGCCATTGTCGTCGCGTTTATAATCTTTGCCATAAGCATTGACGGTCTGGTGTTCCATACCCAGGTGTGGCGTTTCAACAAAACCCAGTTTCTGGTCGCCCCAGGGATAAGGCCCCAGCACGCGCTCGTACCACTGTACTTGCTGTAATAAATCCTGCTGCCATAAGGTTTTGGCCTTTTCAGCGTTCTCTGGCAACGCCCAGAATTCCACCGCCACTTTGCTGCCGTTGACGCTGGTATAGCTGTCCTGGATCCGTTGGTAAGGCCCGATATTCAACGCGATATTGTAGTCGCTGGCCGGCACCGACAATAACCAGTCAAACTGCTGCTTGTCTTTACCCACCGGCGTGACTTGCTGCAATACGCCGTTGGTGACTGCTGATAAGCCATTGGGCACGGTCAGGCGAATACGCATCGAATCGGCTTTATCGGCAAAATGGTCTTTACAGGGCCAGAACAAGTCACAGCCCTCGCCTTGTACTGCGGTCGCAATCCAGGGTTTGCCGTCCGGCGTTTTCGCCCAAACAGTACCACCAGCCCAAGGCGCGTTTTTCGCAACATGTGGCTTACCGGCATAAAACACCGCCACATCCACAACGCTGCCGGCCGCTTGCTGGCCGGCCAAGTCGATGGTCAACACGCCGCCGTTACGCTGATAAATTGTG
Organism: uncultured Chromatiaceae bacterium; assembly: GCA_946481195.1. The sequence goes on along the minus strand of CAMLNG010000368.1, from coordinate 1,200 downwards.
GTTTTACCACCAACTTCAATTTTTTCGATGGCAAAGCGGCTGTCGAGTTTCAGTTCGACTTGCGCGCTTGGCTTCAGCAAAACAAAACCGGTACGGCCGACACCACTGATACTTTGGGTGGCCGGGTCAATCTCCAGCGTTAAATCATAGGTTTTGACATCGGCGGCCTGCGCCACGGCGGACAACGGCTGGCCGGTATCGCCGATCAGCGGGTCCAGTGGCATCACAGTGGACTGACAGGCAGTCAGGCCTGCCAGCGCAAGGCTTAGCGCAGCCAATCGAAACACAGGACTAGACAGAGGACGGCACAGCTTATTCATTGAAATCAGTTCCTTCTGGACACTTATGCGGGAGTTATCATCCATAATGCCAGTTGCTGACGGAATGACCAATGCGCCGCACTGCGGCCTGTCTCCGGCGCCGGGGCTTTGGTCGCGGTGATCTGGTAATCCGCTTGGCTTCGCAGTAGTTTCGAAATCACTAAACTAACTTCAGCCCCGCTCACGGAGTGCATTGCGATGCGTTTATCCCCTTTATCTGTGTTGATCCCGTTGCTGCTGTTACCGGCGGCCTCCAGCCAGGCTTATGACCGTGTCACAGGCCAGGAATTTGCCAGTCGCTCCGAAGTCATCGCCACTCAGGCGATGGCGGCAACCAGCCAGCCACTGGCGACGCAGATTGCTTTGGATGTGATGAAACAAGGCGGCAACGCCATTGATGCGGCTATTGCAGCCAATGCCGCTTTAGGCCTGATGGAACCCACAGGCTGTGGCATCGGCGGTGATTTGTACGCCATCGTCTGGTCGGCCAAAGACAAAAAACTGTACGGCCTGAACGCATCTGGCCGCTCACCAAAAGGACTGACGCTGGAGCAACTGCAGGCTGAAGTGAAAAAACTTGGCCGCACCGACATCCCGCCACTGGGCATGTTGCCTATCAGCGTTCCAGGTGCTGTGGATGGCTGGTTCAGCCTGCATGATAAGTTCGGCAAACTGCCGATGAAAAAAGTGCTGGCACCGGCCATCAGCTACGCGGAAAACGGCTTTCCGGTGACCGAGTTAATTGCTTATTACTGGAACGCCTCTGTCCCGCGTTTGTCCAGCCAACCCGGTGATTTTAAAGGCACTTTTACTATCAATGGTAAAGGCCCACAAACCGGTGACATCTTTAAAAACCCGGCACTGGCCAGCACCTACAAAC
>CAMLNG010000367.1 GCA_946481195.1 uncultured Chromatiaceae bacterium | reverse complement strand
CCGCGGTGTCGGTTTGTCGGCGCAAGCCGGCAGAGCCAATACCGTCGCGCCGGGTAAGCGGCCATTTCATACTATTATTCCCGGCTTTGTCACCAAAACAGACGCGCAAGGGAAACAACAGCCCTGGCTGAGTTTTGGCATTGTTGGCGGGCCGCAGCAGCCGCAGGCGCATGTGCAGGTGCTGCTGAATATGCTGCTGTTTAATATGGACATTCAGGAAGCCATAGATGCACCGAGGTTCCGGCACTGGGAAGACAACAGAGTGAGCTTTGAGCAAGCGATCTCAACAAACACCGTTGAGCGTTTATATAGCATGGGCCATGCGCCGCAAAACCCCGTCATGGCGACAGCGCAGGGCTTTTTTCATGGCAATAATCCCGGATTGATCTTTGGCGGTGGCCAGGGCGTGATGAAAGCAGAGAAAGGTTATGTCGCCGGCTCTGATTCCAGACGCGACGGCGTGGCAGCGGCTTACTGAACAATGCATGCCATGGCAGTAGAAGCGGTACTTACCCGATAAAAAAACTGCCAGCGGGCTGGCAGGTGTATTCACACGAATTGCAGGACAATGCAAAAAAACGGGTAAAACGGGCAAAACAAAAGTCACACGAGGGTTAAAAGGCCCGGCGGAGTTCGCCGGGCCTGCGGTCTTCTGACAAAATTACCGCGGTTTAGTCAAAGCTGACATTAAAGCGCACGCCAAAAGTACGTGGCGCCTGCCACATATAATTTGGCACCGGGTCGCCATGGGTACGGCCCTGATCACTCTTGATGTCACGGTCTGACACGTTGTTGATAAAAGCTTCTAAGCTCCAGTCGGCATTGGCCGGCTCATAACTCAGGCTCAGGTCCAGTTTGCTGTACGCGTCCTGCCGGTCGATGTCGGCGGCAAATGGCAGATTACGGAAGCCCGCCGGTCTGTCGCCGCGATTGGCCGGGTCAAACCAGACTTCAGACGAATAACTTAAGCGTGCCCGTGGTTTTAACGTCGCACCACTTTGCAGGCCAAACTGATGCTCGTAACTTAACGATGCACTGAATTCCGGTGCCAGCACCAGATGGTTGCCACTGAAATCCAGTAAGTTTGGCTGACTGGCGACGCCGGCTGACGGGTTAAACAGCTTGCCATCCGCACCGTACTTAGAATCTGTGGTCAGGAACTCATCATACTTGGCGTCCAGCACAGATGCCGACATACTCAGTTCCCCATTGCTACCCACCAGATAACGGCCTTCCAGCTCCAAACCGTTAATAGTCGCTTTACCGGCGTTGGTTTTACGCAGTAAATCAGCGCCAGTTGCCGTCACCACGTTACTGGTCACCTGCAGATCTGTGTATTCAGTCGAGAATAAAGTGGCGAACAGCTGCAGGCTCTTGTCAAAGAACATGCCTTTCATACCGAATTCGATACTCTTATTTTCTTCCGGCGCGACATAAGCATTGGTGCCGGCCGCTTCGTCGTTGTTGGCGGCGATAATGGCATTCAGCGCAGCCTGGTCAAACGGGCCTGTGCCTTTATAGCTGCCACCATCCTGAATAGTGCCGGACTTAAAGCCAGTGGCGTAAGAGCCGTACATCATGATGTCGCTGCTCAGGTCATATTCCAGTCGTGCCATGCCGGTGGTTTTATCCCATTCCGGGCTGGTGTCGTTGTAAGTATCGACCCAACATTGCCCAGGTTGTACCAGGAACTTATTCGGCGCCAGGCCACCAAGCAGGTTAGATGGATCTGCTGCGTTGTTTGGGAACACCGTCAGTGCTTTATTTTCAGTGCGTTTGACGTCCGGACACATAATGTTGCGGCCGCCACGGTCCCAGCGTTCATCTTTGGTGTAACGCAGGCCGGCACTGAGGCGCCAGTCGTCATTCAGGTGATAAGTGCTTTGCGCATACAGGCTGTTAGACAACAAACCACGGTCTGGCTGGCGATAAGTGGACCAGAGGTTTTTATTTGGCGTTTTGCCGCCTTCGTAGTCGTTCCCCGGGTGCACAATGTCAAAGTGCGTCAGGTTATTTTCTTTGAAGTAGAAATAACCGACCATCCACTGCAACTGCTCGCCGTCAGCATTTTTCAGCTGCAATTCGTGTTGTACCGCTTCGTGTGTACATTCGACACAACCGCCCCACTCGTACTTGGTCAGGCTCCAGGTACGGTCCCACACTGAGACACGGCTGGAATCGGTATAACCACCAATGTAAGAGGCCTCCACGCCGGAATCAAAACGGTAGTTGATACGGGTGCGTAATGAGTCAATCTGGAAATCGTTGTAACCCGGTTCCTGCACATAAGAACTGCGGTCTGAGCCACCAGTCAGTGTTGGGATCTGGCCTGTGCCTTTGTCGGTGAAATTTTCATAAGAGAAGGTCCAGTCGATATTGTCGGCTGGCTGATAAAAAGTGCTGATGCGCGCCGCGGCTAAATCAGTGGAGCCATATTTATCGCCAAGCGCTGAACCCGGCAGGAAATCAACCACGCCTTCGGATTGATCCGACGCTGCCGCGACCCGCACCGCAAAGGTTTCACTGAGTGGCATATTCAGCGCTGCACGCACCGCTTTGCGATCATAGTTGCCGAGCGTCACTTCGGCGTTGCCTTCAAAACCGTCCAGCCGTGCTTTGGCGGTATGTAAATTCACCACACCACCGGTGGCGTTGCGCCCGAATAAAGTGCCTTGCGGGCCACGCAGAATTTCAGCGCCTTCTAAGTCAAACATCAATGCGGACGCGCCTTGCGAGCGGGCGGAATAGACGCCGTCAATGTGGAAGGCCACTGCCGGATCGCCACTTTCAGTTTGATCGGAAGAACCAATACCACGGATATACACCATCGGTGTGTTCTGCGTGCCGTTTTGGGCAATTTGCAGACTCGGCACTATGCCCTGCAGGTCATCGAGCTGCAGCACATGGTTTTCGTCCAGGGTTTTCTGGTCAAAAGCTGTCACCGCCAATGGCGTTTCCCGCAACGTGGTGACCCTTTTGGTCGCAGTGACGGAAATGACTTCAATCTCGCGCTCGGCGTCTGAGCCGGCCTGTGTTTGTTGCTGCTCTGACTGTTGTGCCTGCGCCAGTGCCGGTAAAGTTCCGGTCAGCAGCAGACTGGTAAAAAGTGCCAGTGGGCGAAGTGGGAATTTGTTCACGTTGAGATACCTATCCTGTTGACGGTGAAGTCGCCAGCCTGACAGCGCAACCAATTTGCGCAACTGCCGGCCAATCTGTTTGTATGGCTGTACCCAATACGGCTGAAGCCCTGCTTTATCTGACTTAGTTATCAGAACCAGCAATGCACCACACAGGCCATGCTACTGAGTCCGGCTAAATTACCTACAACAAAATGTTAGCGCAACCATTTTATGAAACATTCTGCAAAATTTGCGATAAATACCTGCTATTCGCACAGTGTCGCTACGGCAGATAAACTGGCTATTTTTTAATCATTACTCGGTATACAGTCAGGAATTTGCAGAGATTTTCATACAATGATTGCGCAATCAGCAGCTGCATTCGCTGCTAATTGCGAGGAGAATTACCACAGGATACAGCGCCCGGCAGGCTTATAGCGGATTGACACTGCCGTCTGCCAGCAAGCGGAAATACTGGCCGTCACGGATCAGCAGGCCCTCGCTGCTGCGTGGCGGGATGCTGCCACGATAGTCGCGCGGCTGGCGCACGTTAATCGCCAGCACTTTGCTTTCAAACAGACTATGCACCCGGCGCTGCGGCGTATGGCCCACCACCACGGCGTTGGCACCGAAAATTGCCAGCGTTTTTTCCACTTCGGTTTGAGTTAAATCCGCGTCGAAATAACCGCGATACCAGGACGGGCCATCGCGGGTGGATAACAGCAGGTCACTCGCATCGGCATTTTTCTTTGGATAAAAAGCTGTGCGGTAATGCGCCCGGACTGCGGTATTCAAGTCTTCCAATGAATAATTCAGTGTCACCAGTTGCGGATGCAAGCCACCGTGCACAAACAAATGGCCATTGATCAGTTCCGCGGTATTTTTGCTGGCCAGCCAGCGACCGAGCAGACTGTTATCGCCATATAAATCAATTTGTTGCTTGCCCAGCACTGTCGCGACAAACTGGTATTTTTTATCTGCGGCCTGAAAATTACCCTGTAGATTTTTGATCTCATGATTGCCTAGAGCACCATATAGTTTAATAAGCGAACAGCAGAGCAGCCTGAAATTGCCT
>CAMLNG010000366.1 GCA_946481195.1 uncultured Chromatiaceae bacterium | reverse complement strand
CGTTTAAGCCGCGATTTATATGTCGCACTGGGTGAAGAGTTATCTGGCCCGTCCTGGGCGCTGCGGGTTTATGTCAAACCTTATGTGCGCTGGATTTGGCTGGGCGCCATTCTGATGGCTTTGGGTGGCCTGGTGTCGCTGTCGGATAAACGGTACCGGCGCAAAACCGCGAAGACCGAAACAGGAGCTGCAGCCCATGCGTAAAGCGATGTTTTATGTACCTTTGGCTGCCTTTTTAGCGCTGTCGTTGTTTTTACTGAGCGGTTTGTTTTCCGACCCGCGCGACCATGGTTCTGCGCTGATTGAAAAATCGCTGCCGGCTTTTTCATTACCAGATTTGCAACAGCCGGCACTATTAGTCACAGCTGCTGATTTAAAGGGCGAAGTGACGCTGTTAAACGTCTGGGGGCTGTGGTGCCCGACCTGTAATGCCGAGCTTGGTTTTTTAACCGAGTTGCGCCAGCAAGGCGTGCGCATCGTCGGGCTTTATTATGTGCAGCCGGTCGATGCAGCTTTTGGTGAGACTTTTGATATCAACGCCTTACGCGTTGATGTGCAGGACAAGCTGGCTGAGCAGGGCGACCCGTATTTGTTTAACATCGTCGATGAAAAACGCTCGCTGATTTTTGATTTAGGCGTGACCGGCGCGCCAGAGACTTTTTTAATCGACCGCAATGGCGTGATCCGCCATCATCATGTTGGTGACATCAACCCGCAAAACTGGCCGAAAATTCAGGCGTTGTATCAGCAACTTCAGCAAGGAGGCACAGATGCGCCTTAAGCTGTTATGTCTGCCTGCGCTCTTGCTGGCATTCGCTTTGCCGGTCGCGGCCACTGAAGACTTGCTGCAGTTTGAATCGGCCGAACAACAGCAGTTATATCGTCAGCTGACCGCCGAACTGCGTTGCCCAAAATGTCAGAACCAGAATATCGCTGATTCCAACGCTGTGGTCGCAGTGGATATGCGTAATAAAACGCTGGAGCTGGTGCGTCAGGGCCAAAGTCATGACGAGGTCATCGATTATATGAAGCAGCGTTATGGCGACTTTGTGCATTATCAGCCGCCATTTCAGCTCAGTACTGTGTTGTTGTGGTTGTTGCCGCTGCTGGCCGTGTTGTCGCTGGGCTGGACTGTGTTTCGGCGCAGTAAAACCAGTCAAAGCATTGCTCAGGAAGACAGCACCGAAGCCAGCGACCTCAGTGGTTTGGATGCTCAGTTGCAGGCCATGATTGATGAAGCCACTGCTGCCTCCCGGCAGAAGCCTAAGGAGTAACAGGCGATGTTAATGAATTTAGCGATAGTGGCAGCCTTGTTGCTGTTGGTTTCGGCGTTGATGTTATGTTGGCCGCGCCGGATGCAAGCCGGACAGCAGCTCGACCGGAAAAGTTTGTTTGCGGAAAAACTGGCGTTGTTAAGTGATGCCCGTGAGCTGGGTGAATTGTCGGAAGCCGATTTTGCTATCGCAGCGGCGGAGCTGAAAAGTCAGTTTCTCGCGCCACTGCCTGATTCGCAGCAATTGCACGGCCAGTCGGCCCGCAGTGGTGTTATTGCCTTTGGTTTGTTGCTGCTGCTGACCGCGGGTGTATATGGTCTGACCGGGCAATATCGCGAGCTGGCGCACTGGCAACAGGCACAGGACAATCTGGCGGGTTTTGGTGAGCGGGCTTTGCTGGGCAAAGGTGAGCCGTTGTCTGACGAAGAACTGGCGCAATTTGTGCTGGCGCTGCGCACGAAGCTCGCCAATACCGGCGATGATGCGGTGGCCTGGTTTGTGTTAGGCCGGATCTGGTTTAGCCAGGGCCAGGTGCCGGAATCTATTGAAGCATTCGAAAAAGCTTTAAGTCTGACACCAGAACGCACCAACTTACTCATCAGCTACGCCCAGGCATTGCTGGTGGAAGGTTCGGAAGATAACGTCAAAAAAGCGGCAAAAAGTTTGGGGCTGGTGCTTAGTAAAGAAGCCGGCAATATTGATGCCTTGTCGATGCTGGCACTGATAGCGCAGCAACGTGGTGATATCAAAGAAGCCCGGGCCGCCTGGGAAGTGTTGCTGGCTCAACTGCCCAAAGACGACCCGCGGTATGTCCAGGTGCAACAGCAACTGGCACAGTTAGAGCCACAACAAAAAGTCGTTGCGAAGGACGGCCCCGTCCTGCATGTGACTCTGACCATCCCGCCAGCTGTGGCTGAAGCGCATGCCGGCGAAACCTTGTTTGTGTTTGCCCGCGCCACACAGGGCATGCCGTTGCCGGTTGCCGTACAAAAGCTGACAGTCAAGGCCGGCACCATGCAAATTCAGCTTGATAACAGCCACAGCATGCAAAGCGGCTGGAACTTATCGGCAGTGAAAAGCGTCACAGTGGGGGCGCGGATCAGCCGCAGCGGCTCAGCGACGCCTGACCCAACTGATCTGCAGCTAAAATCGGCGGAATTAAGCTTGTCGGCAACACCGCAACAGGTGGAATTAAGTTTCTAATCCCGAACAAACAAGCGATAGCTGAGTAAAAATACGGCATAATCGCGGAAAAACCGCTTCGGGCAGTGATCCGCGACTGCGGCGCAGGGTATAATCCGGCGCCATTTTTTATATTGCAACAGGACGCAACATGCATTTCATCAAAACTGCAGCGCTGCTGCTGACGCTGTTACTGGCAGGTTGTGCCAGCAAACCAGAATCGGCCGATACGGCATCCAATGACCCGCGTGATCCGCTGGAGTCAGTCAACCGCAAGACCTGGACCCTAAACTACGAATATCTCGACCCTTATCTGCTGCGTCCGGCTACAGTTGGTTATATGACAGTGACGCCAAAACCAGTGCGTACCGGCCTTGCTAATATGGTGCAAAACCTCGATGAACCGGCCAGCTTTATCAATGCCGTGCTGCAGGGTAAACCAAAAAGCTCAGCCATTTCAGCCGGCCGTTTTCTGGTGAACAGCACTGTCGGCGTGCTGGGTTTCTTTGACGTCGCCTCGCATTTTGAATTACCGCTGCAAAACGAAGATTTCAGTCAGACGCTGGGCGTGTGGGGTGTCGGCCATGGTCCTTACGTGATGGTGCCGGGCATGGGCCCAACCACAGTGCGCGACGCTACAGGCCGGGTCGTCGACAACCTGTATTTCCCGCTGGCGTTGTTGAACACGCCGCTGTCGATTGGCCGTTTTGTCATCAGCGCGCTGGATGGCCGTGAACAGCTGATGAGCCAGGAAAAGCTGCTGAACGACTCGCTTGACCCTTATTTGTTTGTCCGTGATGCTTATTTCCAGCGTCAGGACTACAAGCAATATGACGGTAATCCGCCGCAGGCAGAAGTCGACGAAGAAGCTTTAGAAGAATTTATCGAATAGCGGTTTGCCGCTTTCGCCGGGCTGACCAGTGCAGCCCGGCTTTTCATTTCTGCACAGCTGCGGTATAAACGGCTGGCAAAAATCAGAAACACCCGCGTCTTATAATTATTAGAAACAGGAAACCACCATGACCCAATCCCCTGTGACTCAGCCACAGCCCGCGCTGCTGTGCTGCAAGATGAACCGGAGCTGCCGATGAACCAGGTAGCAGCTAAACAATTTGATACGCTGTGGGGCCACCCCAAACCGCTGTGGATGTTATTCATGGCCGAGTTCTGGGAGCGCTTTGCATTTTATGGTATTCGCTGGGCCTTAACGCTGTATATCGTGGCGCAGTTTTATGAAGGCAATGCGGCCGGTGAAGCTGATGCCAGCCGTTATTACGGCGCCTATCTTGCGCTGGTGTATGCGACCGCTATTTTCGGTGGGTACGTTGCGGACAGGGTGATTGGTTATCAGCGTTCGATATTACTTGGCGCTGTAGTCATGTCGATTGGCCTGTTTATGATCATGATCCCAAGTCTCGAGCTGTTTTTGCTGGGTCTTGCCGTGATTGTGGTTGGTAACGGTCTGTTTAAGCCGAATATTTCGTCTCTGGTCGGTAAGCTGTACGAGCAGGGCGACGACCGTCGTGACCGTGGTTTTACCATCTTTTATATGGGCATCAACCTCGGTGGTATGTTGTCACCGTTAATCACCGGCTGGTTAGCCAGTGAAATTTTTGGTACGCCACAACACCAGAACTATAAAGCTGTATTTGGCGCTGCCGGTGTCGGTATGTTGTTAAGTACTATCTGGTTTTATATCGGCCGTGCCCAGTTAAAAGGCATTGGTGTGGTGCCGGAA
>CAMLNG010000365.1 GCA_946481195.1 uncultured Chromatiaceae bacterium | reverse complement strand
GTCACCTTAAAAACGCCGCAATGGATGCAGATGAATATGCAGGGCACCGGCCAATACAAAATGCCGTTGCCGGGCCAGGCGCAAAACGGCGATGTGCAGTTTCAACTCAGCAGCGATTCGCGCTGGCAAAGCGCCAGCTGTCCGGCTGGGGTAAGATAACCCGGTGGCAACAATCCATTCCTGTTAGCGGATTGTTGCTGCGGCGCTGCCTTTGCTGCATGCTGGAAGCTGGTATTTCTGCATAACAGGATGACATGATGACAAACACCACCTCCAGCAATGGTCAGCCAAGCTGGCAAAAAACACCACAAACCGGTTTACAGGTCAATTCAGTTGCGGTCAGTCCGGATGGCCAACTGACGGTCGGCGGTACTTCCAGCGAATTTGGCAGCGGCCAGTTTAATTTTTATGCTTATGACGCCACCGGCCAGCAGCTCTGGTCGGTGCCGGTCACCGCTGCCAATGTGACACAAGGTATTTTCTGGGTCGCCGTCAGTGACGACAAACGCTTTGCCGCCTGTGGCGGTGAAACCAGTAAAACCTGTGGTTTTTTGTGTATTCTCGATGCCAGTAGCGGCAATATTCTGTTTCAGGACAACAATTTACCTGCCCGGGTCAATCAACTGACGTTTAGCAGTGACGGCACTTTGTTGCTGGCAGACTTCCAGCACGAATTACGTTTGTATCATGATGCCAGCGGCAGCACTGTGGCGCCGACCTGGGCCCTGAGCGACAGTCTGGCGCTTTCGGCTGAGTTCTCCAGTTATAGTGCAGTACTGGCGCCTAATGGCAGCCGGGTCTGGGTAGGGGCGATTAATTACAATGTCAAACCTGTGTATACCGGCCTTGTGCAGCAGATTGCCCTGGATAATGGCAAATTCGGCGCGGCAACCAGCTATCAACAGTCGCAGGGCGTGATGCGGGTCGTGACGACAATAGACGGTGCCTATGCCGCCGCGGCATTACATGACGGCAGCTGTGCGTTTTTTCAGGCGGTGCAGCCGACCACGGCTTTTGTCTATAAACCGGCGCTGACTAACCTGAACATTGCTTATGCCATCGCCATCACCCAAACACCGGCCAAAGAGCTGGTGATTGTGGTCGGAGCAAACCAAGCTGAGGCTGGAGTATTATACCGGGTGGATGCACAGCAAACGGCATCGGAGATTGCGAACTATCCAATCTGGGGGCCGGTACTGCGCTGGAGCACCCAGGTGCAATATGCAGTGAATCCGGGCGTGACCTTAGATGCAGCAGCTACCCTGGTTAGTGCCACCGACGGTAAGCCGGATGAGAGCAGTGGCGGCAGCGATCAAAAGGAATCGCCGGGCAACTTTTATCTGTTCGATGCTTGCTCTGGTCAGCAACTGTGGCAATATGGCACCAAGCTGATGAACTGGCCAATGATGCTGACGCCTGATGGTAAAACCGCGGTAGGTGGCAGTGATGATGGCAGTATTTATTACTGGAATTTGCAGTAAGTGAAATCTGAAGGTCTGGCCCACGCGCCGCTGTTTGACCGCCAACTCTGGCAAGACCGGTTGCAGCAATCCTGGTTGCTGCGCAACCTGTTGTTATTGGCGCTTTGGCTGCTGGTGTTTGAGATCGGCTGGCTGGTGGAATATACCCACCATGCCAGTGTCTGGTTTCCGGTGGCGGGGCTGACTTTCGCGTCCTTATTACTGCTGGGTTTTTCTGTGTTGCCGGCCTTATTGACCGGTTGTGTACTCATCACTTTCTATACCGCCAGCCACTACAAGATTCAGTTACCACCCTGGCAAATTCTCGAAGCCGCTTTGTTATTTGGTCTGGCGCATATTCTGCCTTATGCGGTTGGGGCTATAGCCTTGCGCACACTAGCCAGACGGGGTACCCGCGATATTAGCAGGATCATCGTGTCATTTCTGGTGATCGCCGCAGTCAGTTCATTTTGTGCCACCTGGTTAGTGCTGCCAACTCTGGTGATCACGGACATGATGGCCGAGGCTGAAGTCGCCTCAACCTGGCTGCCGTTCTGGATTGGCGATATGGCCGGCGTGATGGTGCTGGCGCCGTTTTTTGTCGGCCTGCTGAGCCGGGTATTACCCTCTGCCTTGTTTCGGCTGACTGATATGGCGGGTCTGCAGCAACAGCAGTTCAGCCCACGTTATTTGCTGAAGCTGTTACTTAACGCCCTACTGCTGAGTGCCTGCATGTTGTTGGCGAAGGTGACTGATTCGCCGAACAGCGCCTTTGCGATTTTTTTCCTGGTGATCCCGCATATGTGGATCGCCTGCTCCGAATCCGCTTTGTTAAATGTCAGTAGTGTCGCGTTGTCGAGTTTTTTGATTGCATTTTGGGTGCATCTGTTTGGTTTGATGGACTATGTGATGGTCTATCAGTTTGCCATTAACGTGATTGCCGCCAACACTTTATTTGGCCTTGCCATTCCGACTTTACTGGCAGATAACCTGCAACTGCGCAAAGTGGCATTTACTGACAGCCTGACCCAGGTGGCGTCGCGCGACCGGCTGGAGCAAAGGGCGGCACTCGAGATAAGCCGCAGCCGGCAGGAACAGCGGCCTTTATCGCTGCTGGTGTTTGACATCGATTACTTCAAAAAAATTAATGATGAGTTTGGCCATCATGTTGGTGATCAGGCGCTGCAGCAACTGGCACGTCTGGCCCAACTGTCGCTGCGGCCGACCGATTTACTCGGCCGTTTTGGCGGGGATGAGTTTGTCGTGCTGTTGCCACAAACCACACAGCAGGCTGCTTTGTTGATTGCCGAGCGTATTATCAGCGAATTGCGTCAGGTCTATATCTGCGATGTACATCCGCTGACCGCCAGTTTTGGTGTTGCGCAATTACAGCAGGATGAAGACTACGAATGCTTGTTCCGCCGCGCTGACCGGGCTTTGTATCAGGCCAAGCTGGCCGGGCGCAATCAGGCTTGTGTCGCGGCGGATTAGCAAATTCAGCGCAGCAATCGTTGCAGCAGCCGCTTCAGATTGGCCGGCTTTAATGGCTTTAGCATAAAGTGGAAGCCGTTATTCAGCGCATGATCACGGGTTTGTTGTTGCTGGTCGGCGGAATGGATTAACACCGGCACCTGCAATGCGTAGTGCTGCTGTAGTTGCATCGCCACTTCGACACCGGTCGCACCTTGATCCAGGTGATAATCAAACAACAATAAATCCACAGGATGACCTTCGCTCAGCCAATGCAGCGCCTGCGAAGGTTGTTGCGCCACTAACACCTGACAATCCCAGCTTCTGAGCAGTGCCGCCACAGCGCTGGATAACTGCGGGTCGTTATCCAGCAATAAGATTGTTTTGCCGCGGAAACTAACCGACTGCTCACGCGGCTGCAGCGCCGGCACTGCGGTGGTACCCGACGCGCAGACCGGCAAGGTCACGGCAAAACAGCTGCCCTTGCCAGGCTCGGATTTTAACGTCAACGGGTGCTGCAGCAAATCGCTGATGCGCTGACTGATGGCGAGGCCAATGCCAAGCCCCTGATTATTCGCCTCTTTACCTTGCTGAAATTCCTGAAAAATCCGTTGTTGTTCATCCGGACTAATACCGATGCCGGTATCCCAGACTTCAATCCGCACCCCCGGTTGCCCCTGCCAGTGGCAACGCCGGCAACCGAGCAGAATTTTGCCCTGTGGGGTGTAGCGCAGTGCATTAGCAACCAGATTCTGTACCACCCGACGCAGCAAACGGCTGTCGGTATCGACCCAGAGCCGGCTTGGCCGGTAGCGGAATCGAATAGGCTTGCCGGTCGAGATTAATCCTGCTTCCCGGGCGATTTGGTCCAGCAGCGTGGTCACTGCAACCGGTTTTTTTTGCGCTTTAATTACGCCGGCGTCGAGTTTGGTCAGTTCCAGGATACTGGCGAGTAATTCTTCGGCGGAGTTTAACGAAGCGGCGAGGTCTCGCGCCAACTGTTGCACCTGACCATCGCTGCTTTTTTCCCGGATTAAACCGCAAAATAATGCCGCAGCATTAAACGGCTGCAGCAAATCATGGCTGGCGGCGGCAAAAAAACGGTTTTTGCTGGCGGTTTGTTCCTCCAGTTGCTGTTTGGCGGCGGCCAGTTGCTGATTGAGCTGTTCCAGCTCGGCGGTCCGGCTCATGACACGTTGTTCCAGCGTGCTGTTGCTGGCTTCAAGTTGTTGCTGCACATCAATAAAAGAACTGACATCGCTGTAGGTGGTG
>CAMLNG010000364.1 GCA_946481195.1 uncultured Chromatiaceae bacterium | reverse complement strand
CACTCTTTCCCTACACGACGCTCTTCCGATCTTGCCGATTGACCCGCGTTTAGCCCGGATGGTGCTTGCAGCGGCCGAGCGCAATTGTCTGGATGAATTACTGGTGATCACGGCGGCTTTGTCTATCCAGGACCCACGTGAACGCCCCTTAGACAAAAAACAAAAAGCTGATGAATTGCATGGCCGTTTTGCCGACCCTGATTCTGACTTTGCCAGCTGGATCAAACTCTGGCGCTATTTGCAGGAGCAGCAGGACAGCCAGAGCAATAATCAGTTCCGCCGTTTGTGTAAGCAAGAACTGCTCAACTATCTGCGGGTTCGCGAATGGCAGGATTTGTATGCGCAGCTGTCGCAGGTCTCGGAAGAACTGGGCCTGAGCAAAAACAGCAGCGCCGCAGATTATCAGTCGGTGCATACCGCTATTCTGACTGGTCTGCTGGGGCAAATCGGTAGTAAAGACAGTGAAGCGGATTACCTCGGCGCACGGCAGAGCCGGTTTTATGTGTTCCCCGGCAGTCATTTGTTTAAGCGTAAGCCAAAATGGGTGATGACTGCAGAGTTGGTTGAAACCAGTAAGTTATATGCCCGCACCGTGGCGAAAATAGAACCTGAGTGGGTGGAGCCGCTGGCGCAGCATCTGGTCAGCCGCAGCTACAGTGAACCGCACTGGGAGAAAAAACGCGGTGCAGTGATTGCTTTTGAGCAGGTGACACTCTATGGCCTGATTATTGTGGGCAAACGTGCTGTGCAATACAGCAAAATCGAGCCGGAACTCTGTCATAAGATTTTTATCCGCGAAGCGCTGGTCAATCAGGAACTTGGTTTAAATGAGCCATTCCTCGCGCATAATGCCCGGCTGATTGACGCAGTCACTGATCTGGAAGATAAATCGCGCCGGCGTGACATTCTGGTTGATGAAGAAACGCTGGTGGCATTTTATGCTGAAAAAGTGCCGGTGCATGCCAATAACCGCATTGATTTCCAAACCTGGTGGAAAAAGCAGAAACAGCAGGACGCCCAGTTTCTGAACTTTGATCCCGAAATGCTGAAACGTCACGACGCACAGCACATCACAGACGACAGTTATCCCGAATTCTGGCGCCAGGGAAATCTGCGTCTGCCACTGGAATACCATTTTTCGCCCGGAGCGCCGGATGATGGCGTCAGTCTTTGTATTCCGTTAGCGCTGCTCAATCAGGTGGAAGAACAAGGCTTTGATTGGCTGATCCCCGGCCTTCGTCACGAATTATTAGTAGCGTTGATCAAATGTCTGCCGAAAATGTACCGGCGCAATTTTGTGCCGGCGCCGAATTACGCCGATGCGTTACTGCAATCTATTCAGCCAGAAGACGGTGCATTGCTCGTGACAGTCGCCCAACGTTTAAAGCGGATGAGTGGTGTGACGATCCCGGATGACGCCTGGGAGCTGACTGAGCTGCCGCTGCACCTGAAGATGAACTTTAAAGTTGTTGATGAGCAGGGCCATGTTATTGCACAGCACCGCTCTTTGGCACTGTTGAAACAACAACTGCAGGGGCAGGTGCAGCAAACACTGAGCCAGGTGGCAGAACAAGGAATAGAGCAGCAGGAACTTACCGACTGGACCTTTGGTGAGTTACCACGTGAATATATCCGCATCCAATCTGGTTATGAAATTAAGGCATTTCCAGCGCTGGTTGACCAAAAAAACAGTGTGGCTATTCAATTACTCGACAGCCCGGAGCAGGCCGCAGCACAGTCGCGCCTTGGTCTGCGTCGCCTGATGCTGTTAAATCTGCCATCGCCGGTGAAATATCTGCAGGACCATCTGCCAAACAAAGCCAAGCTCGGTTTGTATTTTAATCCCTTTGGTAAAGTGCTGGAGCTGATTGATGACTGTATTGCCGCTGGTATCGATCATCTGATCAGCCAACAATCCTGGCCACACAATCAACAGGAGTTTTTGCAGCTGCGTGATGCGGTACGGGCCGAGCTTGGTGATACTGTGCTCGCTGTCGCGATGCAGGTAGAGCAAATTCTGACGATTGGTCATGAGATCAGTAAAAAACTGCGCGGTCGGATGGACCTGGCACTGGCATATGCCTACGCAGACATCAAACAGCAGCTCGATGCTTTGTTATTTAAGGGTTTTGTCAGTGAATTTGGCGCCGGGCGGCTTGATGACATCAAGCGGTATTTGCTGGCCTTGCAGAAACGGTTGGAAAAGCTGCCGGTTGACCCACAGCGTGACCGCTTGCAGATGCACGAGTATCAGAAAGCAGCCGACGCTTATCAGCAGCTGCTTGGTAAATTCGCTGGTAAAACTCAGCCAGAGCCAGTGAAGGAGATCCGCTGGATGCTGGATGAGCTGAAAGTGTCGTTATTTGCTCAGCAACTGGGTACGCCATATCCAATCTCCGCAAAACGGGTGCTGCTGGCGGTGCAGGAGCTGAAGTAGACCGGATCCTTGTCGGTTGGCGGAATTTCAGCTACAACTTTTTCAGCTGTGCGAAATAGGAAGTTGCAATGGATCAGGCAGTGGCGCCCGCCGGTTTAAAAAAAGTGTTATTGGTTGACGATGAGGCTTTTAATTTCGACTTATTAAAGTTGGCGTTGCCGGCACCGCATTATCAGCTGAGTTATGTCGCGCTCGGTCAGGCGGCACTGACACAGATCCACGATGACAAACCAGATTTAATTTTATTGGACATTCTGATGCCGGGGCTTACCGGCATCGATCTCTGTATTTTACTCAAACACAATCCGCACACTGCGGATATACCGGTGATTATGTTGTCAGGACTGGATTCACCGGCTGATATCAGAGCCGCGACCGCTGCCGGCGCGCTTGGGCTGATTGCCAAACCCTTTTCGGCACGGGAAATCAGTTGGCAAATTGAACAGCTGGCCGGCTGGTGCTGACTGCAATGCTTTACAGGTTGGGTAGAAAGCTTTATAACATTTTGCTTCAGGTTATTTGAGACTTGCCATGCTGAACAGAAACGATAAACGAAACTACTTCCGGATGATGGTGAACGCCGAAGTTCAGATGATGATTAATGATCCTGAGTCAGGACGGATGTTCAGTGGTATTTGTCGTGACCTCAGTGCAACAGGCATGGCGGTAGAAGTGGATGAACCGCTGGAGATGGGGACCTTGATCCACCTGCGGCTTGAATCGAATAACAGTTCAGTAGTGCCGCTGGATGCACACGCCAAGGTGGTACGCTGCAGTCAGGAAGCTGAAGACTTGTATCAGCTGGGTCTGACTTTTATGGAACTGAACTGAGCCCAGGAGCTCCGTTGATGACAGCATCACGCTGCTGAATATTTCGCCGGTCCGCCGCAAAGAGCGGATTGTCCCGTGACACTGGCGCTGCTTTTGATTAGGCTGTGCCGCCGTTCAATATTAACTACCGATATTTCATCATGCCTGCATCCGAAAACTACTTTACGCTGCGCAACTGGCTGACGCTGTTAGTACCGTCCTTACTGGGCGTTTTTCTGTTTATGACACCAATCCCGGCAGAAAAAGGCCTGACTATTCCGGTCGCTGTGATGGCGAATGCGTTGAAAACGACGGTCGGCAGTTGGATGCCGTATTTACTTGCGTTCATTGTTACTGTGTCAGCGCTGGTCACGCTGGGCGTCAAAGTATTAAAACCGCAAACAATAGCCGTCGGCAGTTTTGCCGGAAAATTATTCAGTCCCGGTTGGGGCTGGGTGCTGGTGCGTTTGTTAGGCGCTGTGTTTTTGTTATTGGTGCTGACTGGCACCGGCCCTGAGTTTGTTACCAGCAAGGCCACCGGCGCTTTAGTGCTAAACGACCTACTGCCGGTATTGTTGTCGGTATTTGTTTTTGCTGGCCTGTTGCTGCCGCTGTTATTAAACTTTGGCCTGCTGGAAATGATTGGCACTCTGATGACCAAAGTGATGCGGCCGGTTTTTCGTTTACCAGGCCGCTCTGCGGTGGACTGCATCGCCTCCTGGATCGGCGATGGCAGTGTCGGGATTCTGCTGACCAGCAAGCAATACGAAGCAGGCTTTTATACGGCGCGGGAAGCTGCTGTGATTGGCACGACCTTTTCGGCGGTTTCTATCACTTTTTGTATCGTGGTGCTGGGGCAGGTCAGGTTGGAGCATCTGTTTCTGCCGTTTTACGCCACTATTTGTTCTGCTGGTCTGGTCGCGGCCATTGTTCTGCCATATCTACCGCCACTTCGC
>CAMLNG010000363.1 GCA_946481195.1 uncultured Chromatiaceae bacterium | reverse complement strand
ACAAAGATCAGCCGGTTATTTTTCCCGATGCAGCGCAGGCGGTCGCCGACCTTGCCGGTTGGATACTGGCCCTGCTGCAACAACCTTTGCCGGTGCAAGCCAATGCGACACTGGCAACACTGCCAGCCTGTATCGCCGAACTGGAATTTTTGCTGCCAGCCGCCCGTGTTGATATCCGCTTGCTTGACGCTTTGGTGCAGCAACAGTTCTGGCCTGGTATCGCCAGGACTGAATTGCAGCCCCGATTGCTCAATGGCATGCTAAAGGGCTTTATCGACCTGACGCTGTTTGACGGTGAACGCTATTATGTTGCTGATTTTAAGAGTAATTATCGGGAAGATGGCCATTATGGCGTGCAAGAATTGCAACAGATGATACTGGAAGCACGATACGATTTGCAGGCTGCCTTGTATGGCCTGGCGTTACACCGGTTATTGTCGGCGAGGCTACCGGGCTATCAGCCAGAACGGCACATCGGCCCGGCTTTGTATTGGTTCTTACGCGGCAGTGCTGGACAGGCACAAAGTGGTCAGGGTGTATTAGCGCTGCAGTTTTCTGCTGCCTTTATCCTGGCGCTGGATGCGTTGTTCCGTGGCGACCCAATACCTGCCCGTACATTCCTGCAAGCAGCAGCGCCTGCGGTTGCCGGGCATACCAGCGGGGAGATAGGCTGATGTTACTGCGTTTTTCTGCTGAGCTCGAAGCGACACTGGCCCTGTGGCTGCAGGCAAAGTTGTTGCGGCCTCTGGACGTCGCGCTACTGCGCGCCTTACCGCAGGCAGCAACGGTACCTGAACCTCTGATGCTTTATCTGATGCTGGCCAGCAGTCAGCTGGCGCAGGGACATCTGTGCCTGGACTTGGCAAGTGCAGAGGTTGATCCTTTGCAGTTATTGCCGCTGGCAATGCGGGAGCGCCGGCAACGTCAGCTGTTGCTGGATTTTTGTGCAAAGCATCCGCCGGCTGCAGTTGCTGCAGCATTAGCCCAGTATCCGGCATTAGTTGCGACAGACATCCGGCTTGGCAGCCAGCCATTTGTGCTCAAAGGCCAGCGTCTGTATCTGCGCCGGTATGCCGAAGATGAAGCGGCGATCGCTGCATTTATCGCCGACCGGCGTGAGGCCGATAAGTCCCTGCGCTTGCAGCTGGACCCAGACAACTTACGCCAGCTGTTGCAGACTTTATTTAAAGTCTCAGGTTCTGAGATTGACTGGCAGCAACAAGCCTGTGCTTTGGCTGCGAGCAGTTATTTTGCCGTGATCACCGGTGGCCCAGGTACCGGTAAAACCACGACTGTGATGAAGTTATTGCTGTTGTTGCTGCAACAGGCCCATAACGGCTTGCATATAGTGCTGGCAGCGCCGACCGGCAAGGCGGCTGCCCGCTTAACTGAATCGCTGGCGCAGTCCAGGCCGCGTTTGGCTGCAGATTTGCCGGAACTCGTTAATCTTTTACCACAATTGCCACAACGCGCGCAGACGGTCCACCGACTGCTGGCGCCTAAGCCGGATGGCAGTGGTTTTCGCTATCACGCCGGCCAGCCGCTACCGGCTGATGTGGTGATTGTGGATGAAGCGTCGATGCTCGATGTCAGTTTGTTTGCGGCACTGGTGCGGGCTTTGCCACCGCAATGCCGCCTGATCCTGCTTGGCGATAAAGATCAGCTGGCGTCTGTTGAAGCCGGTGCTGTGCTGGCGGAAATATGCCGTCAGGCTCAAGCCGGTGGATACAGTCAGGACAGCGCACAATGGTTGTTGGCGTTGACCGGCCAAATACTGCCGCCGGCTTTTATCTCGGCGCAGCCCGAGCCGTTGGATCAACAAGTAGTGATGTTACGTCACAGCCATCGTTTTGGTGCCGACAGTGGTATTGGCCAGCTGGCCCGGGCGGTCAATGAAGGCGACCCTCAGACGCTGCCCTGGTTGCAGCAGCGGGCACAAAGCACAGAGCCAGCGCCTGATGTCGCGGTGCAGCTACTCAACGTGCAGCAATTGGCAACTGGTGTCTGCGCCCGGCTCAGTCAATGGCTGAACCCATATCTTGATCTTCTGCAAATACCTGTAGCAGCCGGGCAGGCAGACCAACAAGCTTTGCTGTTACATCGACAGCTGACACAGGTGCAGCTGCTCTGCGCGGTGCGGCAGGGGCCGGCTGGTGTAGAAACCATCAATCAGGCGCTCGAGCACTATCTGGCCCAGCAGCAGCGAATTCAGCGTCAGGGCGGCTGGTATCACGGCCGGCCTGTGATAGTTCTGCAAAATGATTACAGCACAGGCCTGATGAATGGTGATATCGGCATCTGCCTGGCAGTGCAGGCTGCTGTACAAGGAGAAGTGCAGGGTGTTGTGCAGACGGAGCTGCGCGTGGCGTTTTTGCAGCCTGATGAGCAATTAGGCTACAAAGTCCGCTGGTTTTTACCGGGCCGCTTACCGCCACTGGAAACTGCTTTTGCCCTGACGGTGCATAAATCACAAGGTTCGGAATTTCAGCATGCGATTTTGCTGATGCCACCCACAGACAGCCCGGTGTTGACGCGCGAACTGATTTATACCGCCATTACCCGGGCGAAAAGCCGGTTCAGTTTGTATCTGACCGACTGGCAGGTACTCGGCGCGGCAATAAACCGCCGGATTGTACGCAACGGTGGTCTACGGCTGGATTAGCTGTGTGGGTGCGGTGCCATCTGCAGCCAATAAATCACTTTGTTGCATCTGGGCACAAAACCACTGGATAAACTGATTAATCTGTTGCTGCTGCTGACCACCGGGCCGGTAGTGCAGCTGATATTGGCCCCAGGGCAGCTGATAACGCCACTGCAACAAGGCTTTTAATGTCCCGGCGCGCACCGCGTCGCCAGCGATCCAGCTGTTGCTGAGCGCGATGCCTTCACCACTGCTGACCGCTTTGGTCGCCAGCAATGCCAGACTGACTTGCCGCTGCTGCAGTGTTGCCGGGGCGCTGAGCTGCATCTGCTGGCGCCACAGTTGCCAGTCCTGGCCTTGTTCAGAGCTGTACAATACGGCCTGAAATACTGCAGCCGGGTCGTTCAGGTCAAGCAGCTGATACTGTGCCGGACTACAGACCGGAAACCACCATTCCGGCCGCAGTGCGACTGTGGCAAAACCAGACGGGCAGGGCCAGGTGCCCAGAATCAAGTCAAACTGGCCAGCGTCCAGACTGGCAGCGTTGGATTCCATATGCAGCAGCGTTTCGATATGCGGAAATTCGCTGCGAAAGGCATTGAGCCGCGGCGCCAGAAATTCCACTGCAATCGAGGTCTGCGCGGCGATGGCCAGACGCCGGCCCGGTTGCTGCACTAAATGCTGACAGACCGAGCGCATGCGGAAAAAACTTTCCTGCAGCACCGAAAACAAAGTAGCGCCTTGTTCCGTCAGCGCCAGCGGCTGTTGTTTGCGGTTAATCAGCTGGCAACCCAGCTGCTGCTCCAGCAGCCGGACCTGATGTGAAATCGCACTTTGGCTGACAAACAGCTCCTGCGCCGCAGCGCTGAAACTATGTAAGCGGGCCGTGGCTTCAAAGGCCTGCAGTGCTTTCAGTGGCGGTAATGCTTGCATATGTATGAATCCAATTCATGATGTGGTGAAATCATATCATTTAAATTCATGTGTGATGCTTGGCATACTGGAAAACAAAGCAGATAAATTGCATTTTCACAGGAGCTTTTGCTGATGTCACAACAATCAATATCACAGGCTATACGCCAGATTGGCGGTGCCGACAAAGAACAGGTTCTTTCTGACCTGACAGATATGCGCGCAGGTGTCAGCCCAATCGCGTTACCGGAGTATCAGGCCAGAATGCAGCGCGCCTGTGTGCTGATGCGCGAGCAGAATATTGCCGCTGTGTATCTGAATGCCGGCAGCAGTCTGCTGTATTTTACCGGTACGTCCTGGTATGCCAGCGAGCGGCTGGTTGGCGCTATTCTGACGGCGGACGGCGTACTCAAATACATAGCGCCGGTGTTTGAAATTGGCACTTTGTCAGAGTATCAGCAAATCAAAGCCGAAGTGGTGGGCTGGGAAGAAGACGAAAACCCCTATCAATTACTGCTCGTGACCTTAGCGGGGTTGGGCGTTGCTGCGGACGCCCGGGTCGGCCTTGACGAAAGTTGTGCCTTTTTTATTGTGGATGCGCTACAGCAGCTGGCGCCAACTATGCAGTTTATCAATGCCTCTGTGGTGACTGCTGCGTGCCGGCGGCAGAAATCC